>CAJPTO010000182.1 GCA_905373605.1 uncultured Prevotella sp. | reverse complement strand
CCTAGAAAGCCTAGAAAATCTAGAAGCCCTAGAGAGCCTAGAAACCTAGAAACCCTAGAGAACCTAGGAGCTCTAGAGAACCTATAACCCCTAGAAAGCCTAGAAAATCTAGAAGCCCTAGAGAGCCTAGAAACCTAGAAACCCTAGCCACCGCATAGAAAAAGCCCCCTTACCTCATTCAAAGGCAAGGGGGCTAAACGTATCTTCGGGCCTAGGCCGCGCCTATCATTTCACGATAAGCAGGTAATAATTTTTCTTTCCACGCTGAACGAGCAGGTATTTGCCATCAATAAGGTCATCGGCAGATACAAATCTGTCGGCAGCAGCAAGTTTTTCCTTGTTGAGCGACACGCCCCCACCCTGCACCAGTTTGCGCATTTCGCCCTTACTGCTGAACACAGGCACATCCGTTCGTGTGAAAATGTCGAGAGCAGGCTGGCCAAGCAGTGCCTTATCCACCTCATAATGCGGCACACCCTCAAACACTTCGAGCAGCGTTTGCTCGTCCAGTTTGAGCAGATTATCTTTCGTAGCCTTGCCAAAGAGAATGTTGCTGGCCTCCTTTGCCATGTCTAATGCTTCCTGCGAATGCACCATGACGGTTACTTCTTCGGCCAGTCGGCGTTGCAAGGCACGTCGTCCGGGGTCTTCATTCTGTTCAGCAATGAGCGCATCAATCGTTTCCTTGTCCAGCGAAGTGAATATCTTGATGTAGCGTTCGGCATCAATGTCGCTCACGTTGAGCCAGAACTGGTAGAACATATAGGGCGAAGTGCGCTTCGGGTCGAGCCAAATATTACCGCCCTCCGTCTTACCAAACTTCGTTCCATCGGCCTTAGTGATGAGCGGACAGGTAAGTGCATAAGCCTCTGCTTCCACACCTAGCGTGCGGCGAATAAGCTCTGCGCCCGTTGTCATGTTGCCCCATTGGTCGTTACCCCCCAGTTGTAGCTTGCAACCTTTTGTTTCATAGAGGTGCAAGAAGTCGTAACCTTGCAGCAACTGATAGGTAAATTCGGTGAACGAAAGGCCGTCGCGGGCATCTCCGTTCAAGCGTTTCTTCACGCTGTCTTTCGCCATCATGTAGTTAACGGTGATGTGTTTGCCCACCGTTCGTGCGAAATCGAGGAACGAGAAGTCCTTCATCCAGTCGTAATTGTTCACCATTTCGGCAGCATTGTCGCCCTTAGCGTCGAAGTCTAAGAACTTAGCCACCTGTGCTTTGATGCACTCTTGGTTGTGATATAGCGTGTCGGCATCGAGCAGATTGCGCTCCATGCTCTTGCCGGAAGGGTCGCCAATCATGCCCGTTGCCCCACCTACGAGGATGATGGGTTTGTGTCCGCACATCTGCAAGTGGCGCAACATCATAATACCAGCGAGATGTCCGATGTGCAAAGAGTCGGCTGTGGGGTCTGTTCCTAGGTAAGCCGTAACTGTTTCCTTTTGCAACAGTTCTTCAGTTCCTGGCATAATCTGCGCTAACATACCGCGCCAGCGTAGTTCTTCTACAAAATTTTTCTTCATCGAAATATATTGGGATGGTTGTTTAAAGCTAAATATGGAGTTAACGGGTGGGCGAGTGGACAAGTTAACGAGTGGACAGGTGGACAACTTGACTAGTTGGCAAGATGCCAATATAACAGGCAAGTTGCGCTATTTGTTTACCGGTTAGCAGGCTGTCTCACCATCATCTTCCATAAGAAAAATGCATTTCATCCCCTCTCCCTTTGGAGAGTGGCAGGGATGAGGCCGTTATTATGCCCTTAGGGCACAGGATCGTAACCACTTCCTCCCCAAGGATTGCACCGAAGTACGCGCCATACGGCCAAGGCCAAGCCCTTGAATGGGCCGTGCTTGATGAGTGCTTGCCGTGCATACTCAGAGCAAGAGGGCGTAAAACGGCACGAAGGAGGCGTGTAAGGCGAGATGGCCAGCTGATAAAAGCGGATGGGAAGCAACAAAAGCCACACCAACACGCGCCGAACAAACGAGAGAAAAATGCGAAAACCGCTCATAAGCTTTCTCCTATGCGGCGTAACAGGTTCTGAAGCTTCGCCGTTATCTCTGCCGAGGCATGGTGTTTGGCATCGAGCCACAAGAAACCCAGCGTCACTTGCACGCCAAGAGGCACCTTCGCGCAGAGCAATTGTTTGTTCATGCGATAGGCTTCGCGCACCTGTCGTTTCACTCTGTTACGGTCTACGGCATGTTTGAACTTGCGTTTAGGCACACTCACCATCATCTGCACGGGAGCTTTATCCAGCTTGTCGGCATCCGAATAAGGCTGCACAAGATACACTACCCTAAGCGGGAATGCAGCAAGCGAACGACTTTGCGAACTGCAAAAAAGCGCTTCTGTGAGCTTTTTGCCACAGGCGCGCTCTTGTTTTCTTAGTTTTTGTGAAACCGTTGCTTGCATGTTTGCTATGAATTAAATAGGCCAATGGCACGCCCCATGCGCAAAGCAGCAGGCGCTAGGCTGCTACTTATGCTCGTCGAGGTAGGCTTTGAGTGCGCCCGACATTGAGGGATACTCCTTAGAAGGTGCTTGGAAGTCGAGCCTTAGTCCCTCATCGGTGATGGCTTTAGACGTTGCAGGCCCGAAAGTGCCGATGCGAACGTCGCCTTGTTCGAAGTTGGGAAAGTCTTTTACAAACGACTTTACGCCTGTTGGACTCACGAAAATGAGCATGTCGTAGTCGAAACCCTTTATTTCTTCGGGGGTGAAGTCGTTGGTGATGGTGCGATACATCACACACTCGGTGTGGTGAAGCTTCTTCAAATCGAGCAACTTGGTGATGTCATCATTATGGTTGTCGCTCATTGGCACAAGATATTTCTCTTGCTTATGCTTAACCATCGTGGGCAACAAGTCTTCCATCTTACCCGTTGTGCCGAAGAATACCTTGCGTTTGCGATACTGCACATACTTCTGTATGTAGAGCGCGATGGTTTCGGTAACGCAAAAATACTTCAGCGTTTCGGGGATGGTAACGCGCAATTCCTTGGCCAACTTAAAGAAGTGGTCGATGGCGTGGCGCGATGTGAAAACGATAGCCGTATAGTTAGGGATGCTCACCTTTTGTTGGCGAAACTCCTTTGAAGTGATACCTTCAACCTGAACAAAGGGTCGAAACACCAAGTCGACACCATACTCCTTCTCTATTTCAAAGTAGGGCGACTTGTCACTTGTGGGTTTGGGTTGAGATATTAATATCTTTTTTACCATCTACTAGCTTAAAAATTGATTTTCAAATAATTGGCGGCGATTGTCAATACACCCCAAAGGGCGAACAAAGGCACAATTTCGAGAGCGCAAAAGTACAAAAAAATCTGCAAAAACGGGCCTTTTTTGCGGAAAAAGATAAGGTACGTCTTGTAAAGCGACAGTAATTTGCTTGTTGCTAACACGCTGATAACGTAGATGATGCTGCTTTTGATGCTCAGTTCGAAGTAAGCTTGCAGCATAACGAGCGGAAGTAGCAACACGCCTTGCGAGGAAACGAGGAAGAGAAACGACTTAAGCCATTGTTTGTTCTTGCGCTTGCCGAAGAACACCCAGCCAACAAACCAATGGGCAAAGGCCTTTACGAGGAAATATCCTGCCACCAGCCCCGTAAGTATGCCGATTACCACGTATTGTTCGGCAATGAACGTTTCGATGTGCAGGTAACGCAGGTAGAGGAAGAAGAGAATGGCGTAGAGCAAGCTTGTTTGCAGGGCAAGAAAGAGCTGGAAACGTATCTCGGCTGTTGTTTCTGCTATCTCGGTTGTACCCTCGTTGTGCACCCTGAAGAAGCTTTTTATCTGCCTGAAGATGAAGTCGCGCGACTGTGCAAAGGCCACACAGCCCAGGATGAAGCAGCCCAAGAGCAGCGAAGTGAGCAAATCGTCGCTGGCAATGGTGTAAGGCACGGGGTCACCGGCCACTCCTGGCCGTCCTGCGGGCAGCTCTGGATGGTAATATTTGCTGTTCGAGAAGAACGACTTGCGATAATAAAGGGGCAAATCAACGATGCGCACGTCACGTCCCACCTCGTGTCCGGGCAGGTGAAGCGTGTCGGGACGGTTGCTCCAATGTATCTCTGCCGGTTTGAAGTGGGCCTGAATGGCCGAGTCTTGCTGTTCTGGAGTAGCGTCATAAGGCAGCCAGCTAAGCACCTCTTTGGGTGTTAGCGTCTTTGGTTTGGCTGTCTTTGCGCTGTCGACAAAGGCCTTTGCTGTTGCCGTTGTGTCGGCTGGGGCAAGCGAATGTTGTTCTTTAAAGGGTTTTAGCACGCTTGGGGTGTACTTGTGGGAAATATGTAGGGGCCATGTGCAACGCTGGGGCTAGTGCAGATGTGCCTGCCACGTGGGGTATGGCGCACGGCCGTTGTCGAGTAATAAAAGGAAAAGGGCGGCGCATGCACCAAACGCGCTTTTCGGCACGCGTCGTGTCGGGTGTTTGGTGCATGCAGCCAGCCACGTTAAAGGCCGAAAGCCTTCTTGATGTCGGCCACGCGGTCGAGCTTTTCCCAAGTGAACAGCTCCACCTCCATCACCTTTGTTTCGTGATAGCGGCTTGAGAATGTTTTCTTCACCACCTCGCACTTGCGCCCCATGTGCCCATAGGCGGCCGTTTCGGTGTATATGGGTTGGCGAAGCTTCAATGTACGTTCGATGGCTTTGGGCCTAAGGTCGAACAATTCGGCCACTTTGCGTGCTATTTCGCCGTCGCTCAACGCCACTCGGCTTCTGCCGTAGGTGTTAACGTAGATGTTAACCGGCTCTGCCACACCAATAGCGTAGCTCACCTGCACAAGCATCTCATCAGCAACGCCAGCTGCCACCATGTTCTTGGCGATGTGGCGTGCGGCATAAGCTGCCGAGCGGTCCACTTTGCTTGGGTCTTTGCCCGAGAAAGCCCCTCCACCGTGCGCTCCTTTGCCGCCATAGGTGTCTACAATGATTTTACGGCCCGTAAGACCAGTATCTCCATGCGGGCCGCCGATAACGAATTTGCCCGTTGGGTTCACGAAATACTTGATGTCGTCGTTGAAAAGTGCCAGCACCTTGGGGCTTGTTATCTGTGCTTTCACGCGTGGCATCAGCACATTGAGCACATCGGCCTTGATGCGCGCCAGCATGTCGCCGTCGTTAGGGCCGAAGTCGTCGTGCTGTGTGCTAACAACGATGGTGTCTATGCGCAGCGGTTGCCCGTTGTCGGCATACTCCACGGTCACTTGGCTCTTCGAATCGGGGCGCAAATAGGTCATCTCCTTGCCCTCGCGGCGTATGTCGGCCAGCGTTTTCATCAGCAAGTGCGCCAGGTCTAGCGACAGGGGCATGTAGTTTTCGGTTTCGTTGGTGGCGTAACCGAACATCATTCCTTGGTCGCCCGCGCCTTGTTCGTCGGCCTCTTCCCGGCTAACGCCGCGGTTGATGTCGTCGCTTTGTTCGTGAATGGCGGTAAGCACGCCGCACGAGTCGCCGTCAAACTGATATTCCGACTTGGTGTATCCGATGCGCTTGATGGTGTTTCGGGCGATGGTTTGCAGGTCGATGTACGAATTGGAACGCACTTCGCCCATGATAACCACTTGTCCTGTGGTAACGAATGTTTCGATGGCGCAATGCGCTTCTTCGTCGTAGGCCAGGAATTGGTCTACCAACGCATCGGATATTTGGTCTGAAACCTTGTCGGGATGTCCTTCAGACACCGACTCGGATGAAAAAAGATATGCCATAATGCTACGTCTTTTGTGTGTAAATGATGAATGTGGGCATAGCAGATGCGCCACCCAGCGCGCCTTGCGTGGGTGGGAAATGGGCTAAGCCGACTGCAAAGTTACTCAAAAATGTGCAACTGGCTCTAAGTCATGCTGCAAAATAACGTGAAATGGGTATCTTCGGGCGGCATCAGATGTCGTTGCCGTAGGTCAACTTGCTGGCGAACCGCAACAACTTCAGCAGGAGAAAGGGTATCACAAGCATCAAAACAAGCATGGGAAATGGTGCTAAGCCCACAGTACCAAGGGCCATGTAGAGAAACAAACCCGTGATGTAAGGCGATATTTCATCAGAAAAGCGGCTTATCAACAATTTGTTTTCCTTGTTGTTAGTCACGCCTCTTCGCCTGTTCCACAGCTGCCTTGTGGTCAGTTCTTCCACAGGGCGGTCGAACGCGCTTAGCGGATGCAGGGTGGTTTGGCGGAAATGGAGGTATAATGCGCCCGAGATAAGGGGGAGGATGATGGTGAAGATGCCCCCTCCCCCCTTGTTGTTGGCGGCAAAAGGTTGAACATCAAGGGCCACAAGCACCTCGATAGCCACGGCATAGATGGCCACGGCGAACGTTGCCACTAGGAAAATGAGCGACAAACGATGGTTTAAAGTTTTATTTTTCATTGCATCATACGTGTTTACTTTAGGTTGGTTTTAAAAATTGCCTTTGCTGTATTTTTAGCTTTTAGCTGAGCAGATTTCGTTTACGA
>CAJPTO010000181.1 GCA_905373605.1 uncultured Prevotella sp. | reverse complement strand
CTGCTCAGCTAAAAGCTAAAAATACAGCAAAGGCAATTTTTAGAACCAGCCTATAAGCCTAAAATGCGATAAGGGTGCTGGTGTTGGTGTAACGTTGTGTGCATTGATGGTGCTCGGCATACAACAAAAGTGGACAGAAAAACCCACTTCGGGGAGATGTTTTCCTTGATTTATGTCAATGATGCGTTTGTTTTTAAAAATAATCGGAGAAAAACTTGCAAGTTACAATATAAATGCCTAACTTTGCAATGTGTTTTTCATGGTATTAGATTTAAGGTTAACAAAAGGTTGGGATTCAGCGGAATCCCTTTTTTTATGCCCATAAGTCTGGTGGCGTTGTGCTTAGGCGTTGTTTAAAAGTCAAGAAGAAATGGTTTTAGAAATTACATGTAACCTACGTTTGGGGGTTCATTCTCACGCAGAAGCGCAGAGTACGCAGGGTTCTTTCTTTAAACGAGCGTCTTATACTTTAAGCAGTGATGGTGCTAATCTCCGTGTCCTCTGCGCCTCTGCATGAGTCTGATGATGCATCAAGACGTGTAAGTGTATTCCAAAACCAATTCCTTTTAATAAGTAAAGTGTGTTGTCGGGGCTTAAGTGTAGGTGTCTTTCAAAATCGTGTTGCCATTTTTGTTTGAACCATTGCTGCTGATGCCGTGTTTTTACCATTGCATTACATCTTATTTTCGAAGCATTAACAGTTGGATGTGTGGCCTATTGCTTGCTTTCATATTTGTGCGCTGTTGTGCTTTCAGCGTTAGGCATTATTACCTCAGCATAAATCAGCGATGGAGTTGCACTTCTTTTTCTAGTGTGAAAAAAGGTGAAAATGGGGAAGAAAATGGCACGGATGTAATTTTTATGCGGTTTTTTTACTATATTTGCGCCCGTCAAAAGCAATATGTGCGCATTGGTGTGTTGGCAAGTTGGCAACAATCCTTGCAAGAAAGTTGCAAGCAGGCTGATAATTGCTCGATGGAAATAGCAAGTAGACGAGTTAATGCACCGGCAAATCGACAAACAATCGTGTTTGCTAGAACACAAAGGGGCGAGTGACCACCTCAAACCAACAAACTTGGAAATGTACTAAAATCGGCAAATTCACTAAAATCGTAATCCATAAACAGGGCTGGAAGTATTGTACGCTGGAATATATCTGTAAAAGAACGGAAAAGACGTTGCGTTTAATGTAAGCATCGCAGCATGGCATGGCATCAATTATCCCGACAAATTACATCAAAACAGCACCGCCAAATACATAAAGCAACACCGAAGAATAGATTAAACAGCTTGGCATTTACATCACATGTCACCGTAAGAATGCTGCAACAACACAGCAAACAGCATCAAGAAGGTGTCTTTGATGAACAAAGAGCAAACGCATTCATTTTCCCCACAGCAAATCATCACAATTTGTTCTTACCTATATAAACAATATCATCGTATTTAAAATGTAACTGTATGGCAATAAATCTCAAGCGCTATCTTTTAGCAGTGTTCTTAACCGCGATGGCAGTTGCCGCTTTTTCGCCCGCAAAGGCCGTTGCACAGACGGTGGGCAAGCGCATATCAGTGTCGTTTAAGGACAAGCCGCTGGCCACCATCCTCGACTTTGTGGGCCGACAAGGCGGCTATGACGTGACTTACACCGACGACGTGCGCAACGATACGTTGACCGTTACCGTGTCTTTTGAAGATGTTGATGCTGTGCAGGCTGTGCAAAGCTTGCTGGCCAAGACGGCCTTTGCCTACAATGTGGAGGGCAAGCGCATCAACGTTTTCCGCATGCAGCAAACAGCCGCCACGCAATTCACCCTCAAAGGCATTGTGAAAGACAAGGACGGGCAGCCCGTATCCTTTGCTACCGTGCAGATTAAGGGCACAGCACAAGGCACAACAACCGACCTCGACGGCCATTTCACGCTGAAAGTGGACCGCCAAGAGGGCGATGTAACCATCTCGAGCGTGGGTTTCGACACCAAGACCGTGAAGTTTGATGCACGCCGCGAACTCAGCGTTTTGCTGCCTTCGTCGGCCAAGATGCTGGGCGAAGTGGCCGTTATCGCTTATGGTCGCCGCAACACCCGCGAGCAAGTGGGAGCCATTGGCACGGTGAACGTGGACGACTTGCAGAAAACACCCTCGCCAAGCCTTGAAAACCTGCTGCAAGGACGCATCGCCGGCGTAGACGTAACCAACCTTTCGGGTTCGCCTGGTGGCGGTGGGTCGAAGGTTACGATACGCGGTTTCAGCTCGCTTAACCAGCAAGGCGTGAACGATGGCACACCCCTTTACGTGGTAGACGGCGTGCCTTTGGCCAACGACCCCGAGAACATGGGCGGCATAAACGCCCTTGCAGGGCTGGACCCATCGAGCATCGAGAGCGTTCAGGTGCTTAAAGATGCCGCCTCGGCATCGCTCTATGGTTCGCGTGCAGGCAATGGTGTCATCCTCATCACCACCAAGAAGGGTAAGGCAGGCCGCAACGAAGTGTCGGTAAACGTGTCGCAATCGCTATCGTGGTTGCCAGCTACGCCCAAGCAAACCATTGGCAAAGGCGAACGAGACATCGCAAACATGCTGGCCAGAGCCTACCGAACAGCACACTACGATGCCGACAAAAACCGCATGGTGCTGCCTAACGACTACGCCGACTCTTACGGATGGGAGGCCGACCGCGACGGCATGTTCGACTATTGGTGGCGAAACGGACGCATCGTTGGCAGCGACAGCCAGATGGGAGCCATTGCACAAGACTCGCTGAACACCTTTTACAACAACCGAACAAACTGGTGGAAGTATGGATTTCGACTTGGACGCGTGACAAAGGCCGACGTGCAGCTGGCCGGAGGAACCGAAAACATGCGCTACATGGCCAACGCGGGCGTGTACGATGAAACGGGTATCATGATCAACTCCAACTTCCGCCGATACAGTTTGCTCACAAACCTCGACTTCAAACTCTCTACCAAGCTCGATGCCTTTGTGCGATTGAACCTGGCTTACACCAACCAAAACGCAGGAAGCAACGGCGGACGCGTGCAAGGACTGACCTTCGACCCCAAGCAAACGCCCTCGGTGTTGCCTGGCAAGGGCAGTGTTGCCGAGCGAGAAGCCGTGAAACAACTGCGCGATGTAGACCAAAGCAACTCCAACTACAACATCCGGTTGGCCGGAGGGCTGAACTATGCGCCCATCAGAGGCCTGCGAATAACCTCAACGGCTTCGCTCGACCATTATTTCACGCGCGTTTACATCTTCCGACCCAACTATCTGATGTACGACAACCTATCAGAAGTGCGCGGACAAAACATCGGAATGACCAACCTGCAAACCGAAAACATCGCCACTTACAACGTGCCTCTGCCACAAGACCACAAGCTGGAGTTGATGGCCGGACTGACTTACAACTACGACTTGTTGCAAAGCTTGGACGGAAGTGCAAAGGGCGGCCCCACCAATCAGGTGAAGTATGTGGGCGAAGGATGGCCAAGTCTGCTCACAGATGAAAGCGGAACGCCCAAGGCCGCTAAGGACTTCCACTCGAACAAGGAAGAACAAGCCATCTTCTCCATGCTCGCACGTGCCGCTTATGGATATAAGAAGAAGTATCTAGGCGAGTTCTCCGTTCGCCGCGACGGCTCTTCGGTCTTCGGAAGTGAAGTGCGATGGGCCACATTCCCCTCTGTGGGCTTGGGTTGGGCCTTTAGCGAAGAACCCTTCATGAAGAAAATATGGTGGCTCAGCTTTGCCAAACTGCGCGCTTCGTGGGGACGTTCGGGACAAAAATTCCAAGAACCCTACCTCGCATTGGGCATCATGGCAGAGAGCAATGTGTTTGACGGAAAGCTGGGACTGATACCCAAAGACATGGGAAACCCACACCTTACATGGGAGAAAAGCGACCAATACGACCTGGGACTAGACCTGCAAATGCTGGACTATAGGCTGAAGATGAAGCTCGACTACTATTATAAATACTCCAGCAACCTGCTGATGCAAACCCCGTTGCCCGGCAATTTCTACCCCACCAACAAGGTGTGGAACAACGCTTCGGCCATATCCAATGAGGGAATAGAGCTTGACGTGCAGGCAGAACTTATCCGCAGCAAGGACCTTAACCTCAATGTGGGCTTCAACATCTCGCACAACCGCAACCTCTTCCGCAAAACAATCAACGGCGAAGACCTTAGCGACAAGGTGTTGGGCCGCCCCGTGTACGGCATTTACACCTTCCAGGACGAGGGAATTGTCACCGACGAGAGCCAAATTCCCTACCATTACGACGCAACAGGCGTGCGTTCGCCCCTCAACTTTGGCAACGACAACTACCCCTTGCGCGTGGGCGGCCGCAAGATTAAGGACCAAAACATGGACGGAACGATAGACAACGCCGACCTCTATTATGCCGGCAGCACCCTGCCCACTGCCTTTGGCGGCATCAATGCCCACGTAGACTGGAAAGGATTTAACGTGGATGTGCTCTTCAGCTATGTGCTCGGGCGCAAGGTTATGAACATGGTGCAAGGCTCGGCCTTTGCATTCAACAAGAAAGTGGGCCCGGTTATGGGTCATTTCCGCGCAAGTGAATACTGGAGCAAGGAAAACCCAACGGCCACAAAACCAGCATTGGAGTTTGCCGAGACAGGCTACCTCGGGCAGTTTGACGGCAACATCGACTCGAACATCGAGAACATCAGCTTCCTCCGACTCAAGCAATTGGTGCTGGGATACAACCTCCCCGCTGCATGGTTTAAGGCAAAGTTCATCAAGAGCGTGAATGTTTACCTCTCGGGCGAGAACCTTTTCTTGCTCAGCAACTACTCTGGCGTGGACCCCGAAGTGATTAATCCCTACACAGGAAAAGACGATGGCACGCAATATCCGCTCAATCGAAAACTAACACTGGGCCTCAAAGTAAAATTCTAAAGGTATGAAGAAAGTGATTTTATCCATGTTCATGGCAGCTACATTAACGTCGTGCAACCTCGACTTGCTGCCAGAGAACGCGCAGACATATAAAAACGTGTTTGAAAACGAAGCGGGGCTCAACTCGGTTGTCACCTCCATGCACTATTTCATCAACACCAGCGTGGGACAAAACAACACGTTTCAAACCGTTGGGCTGCTAGCCGACACCCTTGAATATGGCATGGAGCTGCGAAGATGGAACCCAAAAACGGTGATTTCGCAAAACGAATCGTGGGAAGGGCTGTACCAAATCGTCTACTATGGCAACTTCGTGCTAGACAACATCCACCTAACCCAAGGCCTCTCGCCCGACAGATACAACTATTATGCTGGGCAAGCCGAGTTTGGTTTGGGCCTTGGCTATCTGCTTTTGGCACAACGTTACGACGATGCCGTTATCACCGAAAACTCTACAGCGATAAAAGAATATGCCACATCGTCGCGAATGGACGTGATAAACACCGCCATCGAACACGCCCAAAAGGCATTCGACATGTTGCCAGCCTACGACAAACTGCGCAAAATAGATGGCACGGCCGTAACAAACAGGCAGGTTGCATCCAAAGGAACGTGCGCCGCACTGCTGGCCCACCTGTATGCTTGGAAGGGAAGCATCATCGATTTGATGCAATTGGAGGGCGATGCACAAGAAGCTTACCGCAAAGCCATCGAGTATTGCACGGTGATCATTGACAAAAAAGCTGGTGATTACCGCCTTTGCAGCACGCCCGAAGAGCTTTGCCGATACCTTTCCAACCCCGACAACACCAATCC
This sequence comes from uncultured Prevotella sp., assembly GCA_905373605.1. GTDB lineage: Bacteria > Bacteroidota > Bacteroidia > Bacteroidales > Bacteroidaceae > Prevotella. Next base: position 751 of record CAJPTO010000181.1, on the reverse strand, counting down.
CGAGGCCATCTTCAGCGTGTTTTTCGACAAGGCTCGCTCGTCAGATGCCTCTTCGCCCAATGAAGTGGCCGGAGCTTTCGTGAGTTGGCCCGTAAACGAAAACCAAACATTGGCCGATGTTGCCCATACGCGATTCAGGTTTTACAAGGAATGCATCCGAAAAATGTATCCCGATGCAGGCGACTTGCGCCGCTCGGCTTTCTTTTATCAGATAGACGAAGCCCACATTGCCGAGGGAAAAGATTATGCCATACCCTATAAGTTCCGCTCGGCCGTGATGGATCCCGACCAATATTCGCCCACCGGCAAAAGCTATCGAACCATGAACGCCGACTACGTGTATTGGCGACTGGCCGACATCTACCTGCTTCGCGCCGAGTGTGAGGCCAAGTTGGGGCAAGATGCGCAAGCCATTGCCGACCTCAACGTTATCAGGCAGCGCGCACAAGCCGCAGAATATCCCTCTTCCAACGACACCGTGGGGCTCAAAAAAGCCATCTTCCGCGAACGCGAACGTGAATTTATCGCCGAAAACGACTCACGTTATGCCGACATCATCCGCAACAACTACATCAAGGAAGAGCTGACGGGACGCTTCAGAAGCCTTACCTTAAGCGACATGCGTGGCGGAGCACTGGGACTTCCCTTGCCCAACGGTGCCAAAAAAGATGAGAAAGGCAACTACACCAACAAGCTTATCCGCCAAAAAAACTATTGGCAGCAGTACGAGTAAAGTCACACCGGCTTACAT
>CAJPTO010000180.1 GCA_905373605.1 uncultured Prevotella sp. | reverse complement strand
CATAGCTGGCGCGCAACTTGTTGCCGTCGGCATCGTAGAGATAAGCGATGCTGCTGCCATCGGCGAAGCGCACTTCGGAGGGCTGGTTCAACGTGTTATAGTTTATTAGTGAAATGTGCTTATTCAAGTCGGAGGTCATGTTACCATTGGCATCGTATGTGTATTCCTCCGTTTGCTCTGCCCCATCCACGAAATGGAAACCGCTAGTGAAGGCAGGGTCGTCACAGGGGTCGGTGGCTTTACGCAGTTGGTTGCCGTTGTACGTCATCGAGATGCGGTCTAATGGTCCATAGGTGCCATAATCGCAAAGGCCGTTGCGCTGCAACTTGAGCAAATTGCCCTGCAAGTCGTACTCGTAACTGGTGTCGTAATTGTGGTCAGGGCTATCGTTATCTTTGTATGTCGCCTTTCTTAGGCGCGAAAGGCCATCATAGCTATACTTGAAGCTTCGCTGAACGTCACCCACTTCCCAATAATAACCATGCTGTGGCTTGCCCACAGAGGAAGAGTAGGCAGAGATGTTGCCATTATAACAAGGCGTAACACCTTCGACATAACCACTTGCATCTTCGAAACAAATCCGTTCTTCGAGTAAAGGACCGAAGCGAGATATAGGCCAGGAACGCACATTGTACATAATTGATTGGCCAGCTTCAGGCACATCGCCAACACGTTCACCATTCACTCTTCCCAATTCGTCATAATTTATTTTGCGTAGTGTTTTCTTCTCGGCGTTGTTCAGGCTATGAACAACCCGTGTCAGCCTGTCGGCATGGTCGTACTCATACTCGTAGCGCTGCGTAAGTGCAGGCATGCTTGCCGCTTTATGAACCAAAAGTTTGCTCAAAGGCTTGTCCGTAAAGCTGTATTCATAAGTCACATCATCATGTCCGCCGCACATGTTGGTGCGTATTTGCCGCACGAGCCGGCCTTTATGGTCGTAAAGATCCATTTCTCGCAAAATGCTGTCGCTGCCATACACTGCCACCTCGCGGCCAGTGAGCATGCCTTGGGTACGTTGATGCGCAACGTTAAAGCATGGCCGGCAGAAGCCGAGACGTTCTAGAAAGCTGTAATCATCGTAATACTTCCTTATCGTTACGAGGCTGTCGTTACCCATGTCGCGCTCCACCACATAGGTGTTACGCCCCAGCGCACCGTAACGATAGAACGTTTTACGCCCCTTGCGGCGTTGGTTTCCCGTCTGCGACATCACCATCCGGTCGGCAGCATCGTAGGCATAGACAATCTTTTCGCAACCAGGCAATTGCTTTTCGATGCAGCGATTGGCCTCGTCGTAGAGGTAGCGAAAGGTGAACTTACCAATACTGGGCTGCTTTTGATACATGGGTTGCAGCACGTAGCGAATGTTGCCACGCAGGTCGTACACGAAGTAGACATCACTATACTCATTGCCATCCACCCTACGCACCAGCAACTGCCGTCCTTCGGAATCGGCAAAGACGTATCTTTCATTCCGGTCTTCATCAGTAAGTTTTTGCACAAAAAGCTGATTGCTGGGAAACAAGCCCTCGTCTTTCAGCGTGCCTGTGGTTTCATCCACCACATATTTTTTGCAGGCCAATACGCCACTGCTCTTGTTGATGTGGAAAGAGGAGAGCGATGGATGGTTGGCCCATGCTTGCCCAGGGCCGATGCTTGTGGTTTTCCGCCCCCCTTGCCATGGTTCATAAGCATATTGCTCAAAGGGAGCGGTGTCTTCCTGATAAAGGTATGTGGTGTTTATACCCATGTTGTCCGCTGCCACATAGTCTGCAGTCGTTGGAATGGGCAACCAGCGTTTGGTTTCCCGCCCCATCTCGTCGTATTCTATGCGGTCAGCCAAGTTGTTTTTCTCTGGTGTCACATGCAATTGGGCGTTCTGTACAGGTCGGCCCAGACCGTCCACATATTGCACGTTGTCCAACCAACCATCATATTCTTCTCTTACATAAACACGCGTCTTAACATAATTGCGCGTTTTGTCTTGTGCTAAGCATAGCTTGGGAAAGAATGCCGATAGCGTTGCCAAGCAAAGCAATGTTGTTTGCCAACAAAAAAGATAAACCCCAATCCTTTTCATTTCGTTTCCTCACTTTGATAATGGTATTCATAACTTTTGAGCGTATTACAATCCGTGTCGCATTCGTCGGTAAGTCGCCCGAACATGTCGTAGTAGAACGATCTGGTGCAGCCCTTTTGGTCGGTGTAGCTAGTCATTTGCCCTGTTGCATCATAGGTGAATGATACCACCTCAGCATCCTCTGGGTATACTCTCACTTCGCTTATCAGTTCGTTGCCCTCATTTATGACGTACTCCCCACCAGTAAATGGAGCACGCTTATACAGCCAATTCCCATTGTGGTACACTTGGTAATCAATAAAATAACGTTTCTTTGGGTCTGCATCTAGCCGTACACGATATACGCCACTCCTGCACGGGCGGCTGGGAATGCCCACATTGTAAAACGCTCTCTCCTGCGCAAAGTTATCGAAGAACACGTTGTTATAACCTACAATGCGCGGGGGGAGGGATTTTGTTTCCGTGTAATAGCAATTAACATTTGCATAAGTAGCATGTCCACTACGCTCAAATTCTTCTTCATCTCCAAGATATTCCACCTCGGCATGTAGTGTGTGTGTGCCTATGGGTATACGCCCCAACTTGGCGAAATACCTGCCGCTTACGCTTGGGTCGCGCCTAAAGTTGGTAAGCAAGTTCACCGAATGCTGATCAACACCAACATACACAAGGAAATATTCTTTTTCACTTTCGGGAAAGTACATCTCAACCTCTACATTGGTTTCGTTCTCCGTAGTGAACGACAGGCTTTGTATGGAATAAGGTTTACAATTTACTCCTAGACTCTTAGCAACATGGCTTGTACGCTTCTCATAGATGGTGTCCCGATCGTTCTGCGCATTCTTAAAGATCGCTACAGGCCTTTTAAACTCTTTTTGCCAGAAGAGAACTACGCGTCTGCCTCCTTTTGCTATAGCTTCACGATAATTGTTGTTGGCATCATATTTATTGAATTGTATCTCTGCCTCTCCATATCGTTGTGGAAGGGTTTCGCCGTCAAAACGCGCAAAATCTGATTTGGAATCAGGCCACTTGTACATGCCATTGTAAATTTTATCGAGTACAGGGAAATTGTTCTTGGCGTTCAACTTGAACGTGCTTAGCGTGGCATTAACAAGCGAGCCGTTTCTGAATGTCAGCTGCTCGATTGGCACACCTACAACATGATGCTTTACCATTGCAGCATAAGCAGGCGTAGCTTTCATGTCGTCTGCGTAAGTTGTTAGCCGTAGCAGCTTATCGTTCGTGGGCAAGGTAGTAAAGGTTTCTTGCAAAATTCCACGAGCGTTATATTTATACGCCGACTGCTTCACTATGCTATCGCCGTTTTCAAAGAGCACTTCACGTTCTAGCGACGGCAGCATCGTGTAAGTGTATACCTTATAACATACGCCTTCTCCATAAGATTCGGGATATCCCTCACAAATATTATAGTATGTGGCATGCATGGCGCGCACATAATTATTGGTCTTCTTATTTTTTTCATAAGTGATTGTCCGATCTTTCCGAAGCTTGCTCATGCTGTCAAAGTATTGCTTGCACAACAACAGCCCCCGTTCTTGTGCTTTGTCGGCATATTGCTCATTGCTTTCCATCCCTTGTTGCATGTTGCATTCAAAACGGTCGTCCAAGTGCCCGTTGTCAAAATTGGTATAATGGTACTTTTGGTAAGAGCCATCGGCATTCTCTTCAATCACATCCGTGTATCCCACACTTGCGCCTTGGCTGTTAGCACATGCTGGAAGAACAGAAGTAGAAGCGAACATAGACACTCGCTTAGAGGTCCCTTTGTCAAAACCCCGAATCGTGTTGTTTTGGTAGAAATACTTAAACTGCCCACCACATACCCCGCTAGATCTTCCGCCTTTCGTCAAGGCATAATAATAACGATGTTTCAATGTTTCGTCTTCTTGTTTGCCTGTGCCCGAGGTGTATATTTCTTTTATGCGAGCACCGCCAGCATACTTGTCAGCTTCTTCTGTATAGCAACCTTCCCAACGGTTTTGTTTTAAGTTTTTGGAATACAGGTGGGGTTCAAACACAAACCGCGAATAACCACCGGTGGGATAGGCTATTTTTGTGAGCAGCCCTAATGAAGCGCAAGTGGGGTTAGCTTCTTTCTTAGCATAAAAACCCTCCAAATCGCTTACGTTAGCTTCTTGCGCATTGTAATACCCCCAATGGTCCGTCTTGTTAGAAAGATAAGGTGGTAGCAGTTCTGGATGATTATACTCAAAAGAATATTTCCTGGCAGATTGTACTTTCTCTTCTCTTACAGATTTAAGTACAAGTCGTTGGTTAGGACGTTCCTCATAGTCTAAAGCGAAACGCATGCGTGAGTTGTTCTTCTTATGCACAATGGTGATGTCTGAAAGCTTGCACCATTTCAATTTGGAAAGGCAACCATTAAAATTATCGTGTTGGTCGGGACTCAAATCGTACATCACCTGGAAGAAAACAGGCCACAATTTCAACGCATAGAGATAATCATAATACAATATGGATTGGGGTTTCAAATCATTGGCCTCCGTACGATGAAATATCAAATATTCATTATCCCCCATGATAGACTGCAAATACACTGGCGACAAAAGCCAACCTCGTGTAGTTGTTCCCCCTGCAACTACAAAAGAATTGTTGCATAAAGACCATCCCGGAGTTTTGCCTGCCGCATCTAAAACCCTCATATACGAAAAATAGAGCTGGCTGACATAATCACCGCGTTCATAATTAAGTTTTACGCTTTGACCATTGGCTAAGACAATCTTCGTGAGATGCCAAGCACTGGCTGTCCAAATATCCTTCGCCTGTTCAAAGAATTTTTTTGAATACTCAATGGCAGAAGACGTGTATCCAAATTCAAAACGATTGCCTTGCTCATCGATAAGCGTAAAACCGGCAAACGTGGTTGTCTGCACCTTCCGCATTTCATTAGGGGGATAATGTAGCTCTTTGGGGAGGTTCACAAACTTATCGTTAAACTCCACCTTTATAGGCTGGTTACATTGCACTTTCCATTCACCTTTTTCAGAAAGCCAAAATCTGCCTGAACAACCCAAGAAGCTGAAAGAGAACTCATCGGGTGCACGATCCCAATAGACTTCATACGTTGCCTTTGCCATAGATTTGAGAAATTCAGGATTGTTCCAACCGTCATTATCAAGTACACCATGCTGGAAATAATATCCACGGCGAGTGTCGGATGCCCCCAAGTCGGGCGCAGAGTATTCGTCTGGACCCTCGTTGACTGTTCGATATATTACGCCTCCTGCATTAAGTGTCCAGCCAAGCCCTACCCAACTGGGGTGCAGGTCGGGCTTAACACTACCAGAATGGTAAGACAGCGTGATGGGGAATTTTAGATTTTCCAGATAGAGTTCATAAAGCGGAACTGTTACGCTAGGTGTGCCCGTAAATGGCGAAACGGGAATTTCCCCATAAATGCCAAGGCTTGACACATTAGGGGTTTGAACATTAGTGATACGCTCGTAATATGTTTGAGCCACTAAAGTTAACATTCCTACAGGAAACTGGAAAAGGAGCGACAATGCAAGCCGCTTCATGGCGATTGGGCTTAGGCTCATGTCATTTTAAGTTTAGGATTAGTGTTGGTGCAAATATAGTGTAATTTTCAAAATCCGGCAAAAAAAACAAACAATTTAACACAAAAAAGAAGCAAACTAAAAAGCATATCTCTCAACTCAATGAGCAATGCCAAGCTTGGCTGCATTGGCATGCTGAAAATAACGTATCCCCAACATGGGGCCTTCATCGCAATGGAAAGAGAAATCTTTTTCTTTAGAAGTGAGAAAAGAGCTTTTTTACCAAAACGCAAGGAAAACCACAAACAGCAAGTACGAGTGATACAAATAGCAAGGCTAAGTGATGCAGATAGCAAGGCTAAGTGATGCTGATAGCAAGGCTAAGTGGTGCAAACTACAACTCCGTTTGATAAAAATGAAGTAATCTTGGCTTTTTCTTACTTTCCACTTATAACCCGTATCCGTGGTTTGTTACCGACAAATACAACTAAATCTCACACTGGATGATGCTGGTACGGCTTAAGACATAATCCCTTTCGTCCAAATGCTTATTGTTATGAGGAGCTATTGCGCCAACTACCGTTTCGTGGTAGTTGGCATGACGATTGATGCTAGATGCTAACTATCAACGAAGTCATCTTGACTTTTATTTCTCGCCAAGTAAAATTTTCAGTAAAAATTTTAACATTATGGCTGCCTTCTCGCTCCGTAGTTTGCCCATCGCCCTCAAATAATTCATTCTCGCATGGGGTTGTTGCGAGAAATTAGGGGTGAGAAGTGGCATCTGGCACGGCATTTTGCCGCATTTATCCCGTCTTTTGGTACAAAACAAATGCTAAGTGCCGCAAAAAGCCGTGCTTTTTGCATGAAAAAGGTGAGCTAAGTGCGGCAAAATGCCATGCTTTTTGCATGAAAAAGCTAAGCTAAATGCACCAAAATGCTGGGCAATG
>CAJPTO010000179.1 GCA_905373605.1 uncultured Prevotella sp. | reverse complement strand
AACCAGCCTAAAAAGAGGTGTTGAAAAAAGCGGCTAATATTTTTGGAGTAGATAATTTTTTTATTAACTTTGTTGTTCAAACAAGCGGGAAAGGGGCTTAACTGTCCCCTAAACCGCAACATCAAGAAAGGACATTATTACGAATATGAACGATTTTAGAAAGTATGCCACCGGACATCTTGGCATGAACGGGATGGTGGTAGACGACGTGATGAAGGCGCAAGCAGCCTATCTCAATCCCTATATCTTGGAGGAACGCCAGCTGAACGTTACACAAATGGACGTTTTCTCGCGCCTGATGATGGACCGCATCATCTTCCTGGGCACAGAAATAAACGACTATACGGCCAACACTTTGCAGGCACAGCTGCTCTATCTCGACTCTGCCGACGCAGGGAAAGACATATCCATCTACATAAACAGCCCTGGTGGAAGCGTTACTGCCGGCCTTGGCATCTACGACACCATGCAATTCATATCGAGCGATGTGGCTACGATATGCACTGGCATGGCCGCTTCGATGGCCGCTGTGCTGCTTGTGTCGGGACAAGAGGGCAAACGCTCGGCCCTTCCACATAGCCGTGTGATGATACATCAGCCCTTGGGCGGCGTGCAAGGACAAGCATCGGACATCGAGATTGAGGCGAAAGAAATTCTCAAGTTTAAGAAAGAGCTTTACACCATCATATCCAACCATTCGCATACGCCGTTCGAAAAGGTGTGGAACGACTCGGATCGCAACTACTGGATGAACGCCGAAGAGGCCAAGGAGTATGGGATGATCGACTCGGTGCTGGTGAAGAAGTGATACCCGGCCTTGCTTTTGCCCACGCGTTAGCACATAACCGTGGGCAAAAGCGGCCAAACATGCCTTCGGCGCATGCTTATCAATAGCCGATTTGGCCTTGCCTGCCAGGCAAAGGCTTAGTGGCGGGGAACGAAACCTTGCCGTTAATTAACGAATGAAACGAATGCCAAAGAATGTATGCAGCTTCTGCGGAAGAAGCGAAAAAGACGTAAACTACCTCATTGCCGGGCTTAATGGGTATATCTGCGACAGCTGTGCGCAACAGGCCTACGAGATTACCCGGTCGGCCAATGCCTCGAAGACGAAAAACTCAAAGGCAACAACGGGCAAAGCACTCAAAGATGTGCCCAAACCGATGGAGATTAAGGCGTATCTGGACCAGTATATCATCGGCCAAGACGAAGCGAAACGCTATCTTGCCGTGTCGGTTTACAACCATTATAAGCGGTTGGAACAACCCGTTGGCGACGATGGGGTGGAGATAGAGAAGAGCAATATCATCATGGTGGGCAGCACGGGCACGGGCAAAACGCTCATGGCTCGCACCATTGCCAAGCTGCTTGATGTGCCTTTCACCATTGTAGACGCAACCGTTTTCACCGAAGCGGGATATGTTGGCGAAGATGTGGAGAGCATTCTTAGCCGGCTGTTGCAGGTGGCCGACTACAATGTGGAGGCCGCTGAGCGGGGAATTGTTTTCGTTGACGAGATTGACAAGATTGCACGAAAGAGCGATAACCCCAGCATTACACGCGACGTGAGCGGAGAAGGCGTGCAACAAGGGCTGCTCAAACTGCTCGAAGGCACGATGGTTAACGTTCCGCCAAAGGGTGGACGCAAGCATCCCGACCAGGATTACATTCATGTTGACACGCGAAACATCCTCTTCATCTGCGGCGGTGCGTTCGATGGCATCGAAAGAAAGATTGCACAACGGCTCAATACCCACGTGGTGGGCTACAACTCGGTGCAAAATGTGCGCAAGATTGACAAGGGCGACTTGATGAAATACATCCTTCCGCAAGACTTGAAGTCGTTCGGACTGATACCGGAGATAATAGGACGCTTGCCCGTTCTCACTTATCTCAACCCCTTAGACCGCGAAGCACTGCGCCGCATCTTGGTGGAACCGAAGAACTCCATCATCAAACAGTATGAAAAATTGTTCGGCATGGACGGCATAAAGCTGAATTTCGCCACCGAAGCACTCGACTACATCGTGGATAAGGCTGTGGAATACAAGCTTGGCGCACGCGGATTACGGTCTATTGTGGAGGCCGTAATGATGGATGCCATGTTCGAAGTGCCTTCGAAGAAGGTGAAACACTTCGATGTCACCCTGCAATATGCCAGGGAACAGCTGGACAAGTCGGGCTTGCAAGAGAAGGCAAGCTGAACGATAACGCCGTGAACGGGTGGCAACGAGCAAGGCTTGATTGGGGCTATGCCTCATGGATTGCTATGGCTTTCTAGGTTTCTAGGTTCTCTAGGCTTTCTAGTTTTCTAGATTATCTAGTGTTTCTAGGGTCGCTAGTTTCTCTAGGTTATCTAGGATTTCTAGGCTTTCTAGGGCTTCTAGGCTCTCTAGTTTTCTGGATTATCTAGCTTTTCTAGGTTTTCTAGGGTCGCTAGTTTCTCTAGTTTCTCTAGGAATTCTAGGCTTCCTAGGGCGCTTCTAGGCATTCTAGGCTCTCTAGTTTTTCTGGATTATCTAGCCTTTCTAGGCTCCCTAGTCCTTAGAAGCCACTGCCATCCTGCCTGCTTGCAAGGCCGCCCGCCACACAAACCCTCGCGCGAATGCCAATAATCTCACTTCTGTGAAACCTAAACCATTTATGACTAAGGACGTTAATCTTACACAACCGCTTAAAAAGTATTTTGGTTTCGACTCGTTCAAGGGCGACCAAGAGGCCATCATCCGCAATCTTCTTGCGGGTAACGACACCTTTGTGCTCATGCCAACTGGCGGAGGCAAGAGCCTTTGTTACCAGCTTCCATCGCTCTTGATGGAAGGAACTGCCATCGTTATATCGCCGCTTATCGCCCTAATGAAAAACCAAGTGGACGTGATGAACGGAATGAGCGAGGACGGATGCACTGCCCATTACCTCAACTCCTCACTGAACAAGGCGGCAGTGCAACAGGTGATGAACGACATCAGGCGCGGTGCAACAAAGCTTTTGTATGTCGCACCTGAGTCGTTAGGCAAAGATGAGAACGTGGAGTTCCTGCAATCGATAAAGGTTTCGTTCTATGCAGTAGACGAAGCGCACTGCATCTCTGAGTGGGGACACGATTTCAGACCCGAATACCGCAACATCCGCCCCACAATTGCACGCATCGGACAGGCACCTGTGATAGCACTAACAGCCACGGCCACAGACAAGGTGCGCTCTGACATCAAGAAAAACCTCGGCATCGCAAATGCTATGGAGTTCAAAAGCTCGTTCAACCGACCCAACCTCTATTACGAAGTGAGGCCAAAAACGCAAGAGGTGGACCGCAACATCATCATGTTCATCAGGCAACATGCTGGAAAAAGCGGCATCATCTATTGTCTTTCGCGCAAGAAAGTGGAGGAACTATCGGCCATTCTCAAAGCCAATAACATCAAGGCTGAGCCTTATCATGCAGGCTTGGACAGTGCAAAACGCTCACAAACGCAAGACGACTTTCTCATGGAACGCATCGATGTTATCGTTGCTACCATCGCTTTCGGAATGGGAATAGACAAACCCGACGTGCGTTTTGTCATCCATTACGACATCCCCAAAAGCCTTGAAGGATATTATCAAGAAACGGGACGCGCAGGAAGAGATGGCGGTGAGGGGCTTTGCATCACATTCTATTCCAACAAAGACCTCCAAAAGCTGGAGAACTTCATGGAGAAAAAAACACCATCCGAACAGGACATCGGGCGACAATTGTTGCTCGAAACAGCGGCTTACGCCGAGTCTTCTGTGTGCAGACGGAAAATGTTGCTGCATTATTTCGGTGAAGAATACACCAAAGACAACTGCCACAACTGCGACAACTGCTTGCATCCTAAGACTAAACGAGAGGCCAAAGAGGCTTTGCTCATTGTGCTCAAGGCGGTGTTGGCCATTAAGGAAGACTTCAGGAGCGATTATGTTGTGGACTTTGTTAAGGGTAGGGCCACCGACGACCTTGTTTCACACAGGCACAACGAACTGGAAGATTTCGGCGCTGGCGAAGATGAAGACGACAAGATTTGGAACCCCGTGATACACCAAGCTCTTATCGCAGGTTATCTCAAGAAAGACGTGGAGAACTACGGATTGTTGAAGGTTACTTCTGCAGGACGACGCTTCATCAAAAAACCACAGTCGTTCATGATTGTGGAAGACACCGAATTCAAAGACGACTTTTCCGAAGAAACACGCGACAGCCGCGGCTCCTCTGCCGACGAGGAACTGTTTGTCATGCTCAAAAACCTGCGAAAAGACATGGCGGAAAAATACGACGTGCCACCATATTGCATCTTCCAAGACACTTCTCTGGAGCATATGACCGTGGCATACCCCATAACGCTCGAAGAAATGCAGAACATCCCTGGCGTGGGAGAGGGCAAGGCCAAACGCTATGGACAACCTTTCTGCCAACTCATCAAGAAGCATTGCGAAGACAATCAAATTGAAAGACCTGAAGAATTAAGAGTAAGAACCGTAGCCAAAAAATCTATGAACAAGGTAAAAATCATACAAAATATCGACAAGCAGATTGCTTTGGACGATATTGCTAGCAGCCTTAACATTGGATTCGACGACCTTCTAACCGAGGTGGAAACCATTGTTAACAGTGGCACGAAACTTAATATCGACTATTTCCTCGAAGAGGTGATGGACGAAGACCGCGTGGACGACATTTACGAATACTTCCGCACAAGCGATACCGACGACCTTGATACGGCCATCGAAGAACTGGGAGGCGATTATACCGAAGAAGACATCAGGCTGGTGCGCATCAAGTTCCTTTCGGAAATGGCCAACTAAGGCGCATTTAAGGACTGCTAAACCACACAATGGCACACTTTGGGTTTGAGAATGCGGCCTGCTCCGTGTTCTCTGCCGTGGTCATGTGCCTAATCGACATGCCCAAACATTAGCTGTTAGGCCCAAATAAAACGCGAACAGGCACAAGCGCATGCCGTTATGGCATGCCTTGTGCCTGTTCGCGTTAGTGGAAAGTGATGTCTCTTTCCGCCATTGCCTTTATGCAAGCGCGCTGTTATGTTAGCTGTTGAGGCTAAACGCAGAACGCGCTGTCGGTGGTTTTACCCTTTTCTTTTCCTTATTTGGGCGTTCCTTCATAGCTAATTGACAAGGTGTGTTCTTTTTTTTCTTGGTCAATTAGTTTGCTATCGGTGAGCGTTATTTTAATCTTGCCCTCAGGTTCGCCTTGAAAAAGGAGTGTGCCTGTTTTGAAAATACAACCAGCATCCTCTACTCCAGTTGCAGTAAACAACTTTTTCCCATATTCTAGAACGTAGTCAATAGCCCAAATGTATTCATCGCTTTTACCCCTTTTGGTTAAATCGATGCCCTTATTCAGATGAAACTGCGGATTCATCGATAAGTACAAATACGACTTATGGTCTTCAGAGAGATATAAGTAATAGATATACCAATCATTGCTCTTTTCGTATTTAGCTTCTAATACAGGCTTATTCACACCATCAAAAGTCACGTTCATTGGCTTAAGTACATCCTCTTTCTTCTGTTCAGGCTCATCATTGTCGCTAGAGCAGCCTGCGAAAGCCAATCCCTGTGTCAATACCATTGTGAAAGCCAGCAACTTGCTTGGCATGTTCGCCAAAAATCTTGTTTTCTTCATTAGTGTTTGATGCTCCTCTGTTTACCCCAAGCCGATTATTGGTCGTGGGTACGCCTTAATAAGGAAACTTGGGCGTTTGTGTTAAATGAATATATTATGTTATTATCTGTCATTTCAAGTTTTCATCTCAACGATTATGGCGTTGCGTTCAAAAGGAAAATTGTGGCAAGTTGCTCTCCAACCGCGCCTTTTGTTTTGCACATTATCCGCAAAAAAAGCATTGCTGCCCATCGCAAACACCTTGTGCGCCTGCTTAACGTTGCCGAATGCGTAGGGAATAGGCCAATGGCCTTTGTGTTATTATGGATTATATTGGCATTACATAGGCAGCGTTTGATTTATTGCATGGAAGCTTCTTACTCGGCTAATGGCTTTTTTGATGTTTTTTGCTTCATGGTGAAAATTGAATCCTTTTCTTTAAGTTTGCAAAACCATTTTATGTTTTTTTACTTCGATCTCCGAAATACGGCGAAAGACAGTTCGCTTTTTCCCCTTAAACAGTGTGTTTTGTTGCCATGTTCATTTTATTTCATGCATCTAGTTCTGCTATTTCATGCATATTGCTCTTCTTTTTCATGCATCTAGCACTGCTTTTTGATGCATCTAGCACAGCTTTTTGATGCATTTAGCACAGCAACTAATCCTTGAAAATGAAGAAAAATCGAAGTTGGTGCAAACTGACTGACAATGAGCACGAAACAGAACGATTTGCATAAAATTGCCCTGTTCGCAAAGGGCAGCAATATGCAGATTCAGGCAAAAGTTCAGTTACTAAACCGTTACCCTATTTTGCCATAGGTAACGACGGAGCAATGTCAGGTAACTGAATTATTTTCGCCCCGTGTGGCTGTTGCTTCGGTCGGCGGTTTTCTGCATAAGTGAAGAACGCTTTAATTCGGGTAACTTTGCCCATAAAAATTAAGGCGTATGAAAA
>CAJPTO010000178.1 GCA_905373605.1 uncultured Prevotella sp. | reverse complement strand
AATAAGCAAAGTCGGCCGCACAAAGAAACAAGCTTATCAGCAAGATAGTCCATCGCCAGCGAAAGGGTTGTGTGGTTTTGCGCTTGGGAAACCATAGCACAAGCGTCACAAGGGCCATCATTGCGCATTGGTACAGGTTGTACCAGCTTTGCACTTCCATCTTGTTGAGGCCCAGCCCACCTTGCGTTGTGGGTGTCATCAGGTACTTGTCGTAGAGTCCGCTGCATGCTCCCAGCACGGCTGCCAGTGCAATGGCGAATATCCACTTGTTGTGTTTGAAGTCGATGCCCTCGCGTTTTCCGCTCTTGCTGAGCAGGAAGAACGAGCAAATGGCCAGTGCAACGCCCACCCATTGCAACCAGTTGAGCTGTTCGCCGTAAACAAGCATCGCCCCGACAAGTACCAAAACGGGACGTGTGGCATTTATTGGGCCTACGATGGTTAGCGGAAGATGCTTTAAACCCACGTATCCGAATATCCACGAAGCAAGCACCAGCACGCTTTTGAAGAGGATGTAGCCTTGGGCAATGAGGCTTGTGGGCGGCACATAGAACATGTTGCTGGTGTGAAACCAGCCAAAATGACTGCCCAGGATGAAGGGAATGAAGATGAACGAGGAGAAAACGGTGTTGAGAAACAACACGGGGATGATGGCATTTTCTTTCAAAGAGAGTTTCTTGAACACATCGTAGAAACCCAAAAGGGCGGCCGAAAGGAAGGCTAAGAGTAACCAGAGCATGTGGATGTGTGGGGTTAAGGGGTGGATTTAACTATTATATGGGTACGTCGCTTTTTATGCCTTTGAGCTGTTCTTGTCCATCAACTCGTTACGCTTTGAACGCGCAGGGGCATGAAATCATGGTGAAACAGGATGGTTTTGTCATTTCATTTGCCTGCCATTTGTGCACAATGAGCGTGTACAACGATGCTTGTACTGCCAGTTCCAGATGCTTGTAGCGTGGCTACCAGATGCTTGTAGTGTGGCTACCAGATGCTTGTAGCGAGGCTACCAGATGCTTGTAGGGAGGCTACCAGGTAGCTTGTGGCGCAAAATCGGCCTTTGATGGCTGGACAAGGGCTTGTGATGTGTGCATTTTAGTGAAGCCTGTTGTTGTCAACATCTAAGCTATTGCCATATCGACAAGCAAAGTGCTTTTGGAAACGCCGTTGTTGGAATATTGTTATATGTGTGTAGCATTTCTTTGATAAATGCTTCTTTCCCTCCACGCGATGCTTCTTTGCTTGCTTACGATGCATCTAAGGCTTTCCAACATATGATGTCGCATTGCTAAAATAGCCCCTGTACCGCAAGCCCTAAAGCGTTAAAATGCTCACGAACTTACAAATAGGAACTAATATTGTACGTCTTCGAGGAACAAAGCGTGTCCGGGAACCGACTCGCCTGCTTGTTGTCGTGACCTGGAATGCAAGATTTCTTCGAACTGCTCGATGCTAATCTTATGCCAGCCCACGTCTAAAAGCGTTCCAACGATGGCTCGAACCATGTTGCGAAGAAACCTGTTTGCTGATATGCGAAAGTGCCATTTGGTGTCTGAAAGCTGTATCCAGCGCGCCTCGTACACATCGCAGAGGGTGGTCTTTGCGTCTGAATGACTTTTGCAGAAAGCCCCAAAGTCTTTGTGTGACAACAGCATCTGGGCGGCTTGGTTCATCAATTGGAAGTCGGGCACTTGGTGGATGGCGTACGAATAGGCACGGCAAAAGGGGTCGCGGTCGGCATGTATGTAGTAGTGGTAAGTGCGCTTTGTGGCACTGAAGCGTGCATGCATGTGGCTTTCAACGGCCTTGATGCCGAAAACCGTAATGTCGAAGGGCAACACGCGGTTGAGTTTGAAGGCCAATTGCTTTTCGTCTAGCGGCCCCTCCTCGTCAAAATGCGCCACCATCTTGCGCGCATGAACCCCCGTGTCGGTGCGTCCGGCACCGATGAGTTCCACAGGATGGCGCATCAACAGCGACAAGGCACGTTGCATTTCGGCTTGAACAGAATTGGCGTTGGGCTGAATTTGCCAGCCGTGGTAGGCCGTTCCATCGTACGAAAAGTATATGAAGTATCTTTGTTTCATCCTTACAAAGGTACGAAATATAATGGTTATAACTGCCGTATCAGGCTTCTAATTCGGTGCCATTTGCGCGCATAGCGGCTCAAGGCGTAGGTAAGGGCGATGAGCAGGTAGGCCAAAAAGGTTTGGAAGAGGTTGATTTCCAGTCCGTCTATCGTAGAGTAGGGGAGCATTGAGATGCTGTCTACCAGCGTTTGCACTGCTGTGGCCAGCCATTGTATGCCGTCTAGCAGCCAATGTTGGAGCAATGGCAGTGCCGAAACAAGGAAAGCGGCGAGCGTGGCATAGAGTAAAAGGGTTATGAGGGGCAGTATGAGCAGGTTGGAAAGCAAGAAATAACACGAGAAACGCCCGAAATAGTAGGCCACTAGGGGCATTGTGCCTATCTGGGCTGCCACGGATACGCAGGCCATTGCCCATGCGGGGCGAAGCCATGTGCCCCAACGCGTGGTGGGCTGGTAAAGGGATTGCAAGGGAGGATAGAGCACAATGATGGACAATACGGCCAAGAACGAAAGCTGAAAGCTGACATCCCAAAGGGCGGAGGGGTTGGCAATGAGCATCACAATGCAAGCAAAAGCCAGCGTATTGGCCGAAAGGCGGTTGCGGTGGAGCAGGGTAACGAAGGCATAGAGGGTGAGCATCAGGGCCGAACGCACGGCTCCGGGGGGCAGTCCCACCAAGAAAACGTAAACCCAAAGGGTGGCCGTGATGATGGCCAGGGCGATGAAGTCGGCCCAATCGCGGCGCACAAAGCGGTGAAGCAACGTGGTGAAAACCAGCCACAACACGCTGTATATGATGCCCAGGTGAAGTCCAGAGAGGGCCAAGACGTGCGAAACGCCCGCCTTGCTGTAGGCTTCGCGTTGCGCAGGGCTGAGGCTCGACTTCTCGCCGAGAGCTATCGAGGCCACCAAAGCTTGGTTTTCGGCACTCAGCCTGTGTTTCCAAGCGTTGCCAAGGAGATGTTCTCTAGCTTGCAAAAGCCGTATGCGAAGGGCTTCAAGGGCGGGTAACAGCTCTTTTTCGTTGGCGGTTAGCTGCACTTTTCTCCAGTCGGAGAAGTAAATGAATGTTGTGGCATAGAGCTGATGGGCTTGCATCCAACGGCCGAAGTTGAACTTTGACGAGGAGAAAAGGCCAAAGTCGTTGTTCAAAACCGACTGGACGCTGATGGTTGAGCCTAGGGCGAGCTGCTGCCAACGCCCTGTTAGCGAGTCTTTAAGAAAGGATGCGCGAACGAGAAAGGGTGTTGGCGCATTGGGTTTTCCATCGATGTCAATCACCAGCAGGTTGCATTTCAGCACCTTTCCGTGGGCTGTTGGCGTGTCGGTAACGATGGCTTTGTAGGCGATGTCTTGGCCTGTGGGGCACGAAAGCCTGTCGGCAGATTGCAAAGCCATGACCCATGCACCGAGAAACAGCGTGGCAACGAGCAGCAAAAGGCTGGAAAGGTGGGCGTTTCGGATGGTGATTACGGCCAAGGCCGTTGCACCCAGCAACAGGGATACGCAGGTTGAGGGGTTGGAAAAAAAAGGAATGGCGTCGGCCAACACTATCCCTAGGATGAGCATCAGTGCGATGCGCACCAGCGGATAGAGTTGGATGACGCCATTGGGACGTGTCATGTCACGCCGTATTTGTTAGAACGAATAGGAAAAACCTATTGAAACGAACTCGCGCATTTGCAGGTAGCCGTGTTTGTCGTCACGTGCTGCCCCGTCGTCGAAGCGGGGATAGACGAAGAGCTTGGAGCTGATGAACTTGTTGAACTGGAAAGTGAAGGTGTTTTCCCATTCCACTTCTGCCCTTTTGTAAGTGGTGTATCCGTAAAGGCGCGTTTGCCAGCTGATGGGTTCGGCTATTTTCCACATCAAGTCTACGGTGAACTCCGAACCATAGTCGTGAAGCGTGTGGCTGTCTGGCTCCAGTCCGTAGCGTGTGGCAATGCCAAGCCGGTCAACATACCTGAAATTGTAGGCCAGCGGTGCGAGATGTATGGAGCCTTTGAGCCTGCCCTTGAACCAATCTACGTTATAATCCATACCAAGCGATAGGTTGGCGTTGAACGGCGACATGAAATCGGATGCAGCATTGCTGTTGTTGTTCTTGTAGGCACGCAGGAATTGGGTGTAAGCCACCAGTTGTAGGGTGTAATACCATCGTTTGGAGGCTTGCAGTCCCAGCTTGCTGGTGTAGCGTATCAGGTCTTCGGATGTCTTCAGGCTGTGCAAGGTGTCGCTGGGCGAGGTGACAAACCCGAGTTTTAGTTCGAGTTTGTTGTCGAATTTCACCTTTTGCTTGTTGTTGTAATTCAGTTGTAGGGTAACAGCACTAACCATTGAATAGTTGCTTTCGCCACCCTTGTACCAGTTTCCCGACACGTAGTTTTGTAGGAATTGCAGGAAGTAGTCGCCTTTGAACGTCCAAAAGTTGGGCTTCGTGACCACCACGTTGATGGGACCGCTTTCTGGTTCGATGGGCGTTTGCGACTCTTTCTCCACCAGTCCTGCGTTAGACTTGATGACGACGGGCGTTGTTTTTGCCTCGGGTGCTACGCTGTGCAGCGTTGTCTCGCGGTTAAGCACCAGTTCAGGCCTTTTGAGGTAAACGCGCAATAGCACGGCATCAGTGAATTGTGGGCTAAGGTAGTCGGCTTTTCGTGATTGTGCGTAGGCTTTTGCGGCATCTCCCGAGAGGTCGAAGGCTTCTTTGGCAATGCTTTCGTAGAAAGTGAGTGGCGAAAAAAGCCTAAAGCTCTGGTAAGGCATGGTGTTGTCGGTGAAATCGGCAGAAAGAACGCTCTTGTCGTTCAGCCGATACACCTTATTTAATAGAAGCTCCAGCGAGTCCTCATAATTTTTCAGTATGGCCGAGGCATAGCCGGTGCGCTCGTTGCGGTTTGTTTGGCGCGTTTGTTGTGCTTGGAGTGCAGAAACGCCAAGGAAGGACAATACAAGGATACTTAAAACGTGTTTCATTACAACTATTTTACTTGCAAAGGTAGTGTTTTCTTTCTACGTTTTGCATTTTGTTTTACATCTTTTTTCTTGTTGCGGTGGGCTTTTGTACAGGAAGTGTTTGCCTACGGCGTTAAGGTGTGGTTTGAAAGCAAGTTTATTCCTTGCTTTCAAGCAGGTCGGGGCGCAGTAGGCGTGTTCTTTCCAAGGCCTGTTCCATTTCCCAAGCCTTTATCTTCGCTTCGTTTCCGCTGAGCAGTATGGGCGGAACGTCCCACCCTTTGTAGCTTGCGGGTCGGGTATAGATGGGAGCGGAGAGCAAGTCGTCTTGAAAGCAGTCGGAAAATGCGCTCTGCTCGTCGCTGATAACGCCGGGAATGAGGCGCACAATGGCATCGGCCATCACGGCAGCAGCTAGCTCGCCGCCGGTTAGCACGTAGTCGCCGATGGATATTTCGCGCGTGATGAGGTGGTCGCGAACGCGTTGGTCCACTCCTTTATAATGTCCGCAAAGGATGATGATGTTGCCTTTGAGCGACAGTTCGTTGGCCACATGCTGGTCGAACTGCTGTCCGTCGGGTGAAGTGAAAATCACTTCGTCGTATTCTCTTTCGGCTTTGAGTGCCGAGATGCAGCGGTCTATGGGCTCGCATTGCATCACCATGCCTGCAAATCCTCCGTAAGGATAGTCGTCAACACGCCTCCATTTGTCGGTTGAATAGTCGCGCAGGTTGTGCAAGTGTATTTCTGCAAGCCCTTTTTTTTGTGCACGTGCCAAGATGGATTCGTGCACGAAGCCTTCAATCATCTCGGGCAAAACGGTGATAATGTCTATTCTCACGATTGTTTTCCTTTCGTTACGTGATGATTTCTATTCGCTATCGTTGTTGTTTGTGGCTTCGGTAGCGAGCGAAGCACTGGCCTTGCGCTTTTTTCTTTTGCGCATCTGCCACCATATTGCGGCGATGACAGCCACCGCGGCAATGGCGATAATCACCACGAGTTGTATTTGGGAGTTATACTCTTCAATCTTGTTGTAAAGTTCTTCCTTGGGAACAAACGAGTGAAGGTACCATCCGAGGGTGGCCAAGACGGTGTTCCAGATGCCCGCGCCGATGGTGGTGTAGAGGGTGAACTTCCAAAATTTCATTTTCGAAAGCCCTGCGGGTATGGATATTATCTGGCGAATGCCGGGAAGGAGTCGGCCTGTGAGTGTGGCGATGACACCGTGGTCGTAGAAATATTTCTCGGCTTTCTCAATCTTTTCTTGGTTCAGCAGGCAGAGATGTCCCAGCCTGCTGTTGGCAAAGCGGTATATCATGGGGCGGCCCAGATAGTAGGCGGCGACGTAATTTGCCGTTGAACCTAACACTGCGCCGATGGTTGCAACAACCACGACGAGTACAATGTTGAGCTCTCCAGCAGCAGCGCGGTAGGCTGCAGGGGGCACAATGAGTTCGGAAGGGGTGGGAATGACGGAGCCTTCGATGAACATCAGAAGCAGCACCGTCCAATAGTTGAGGTTGTTTAGCAGGGGTAATAGCCAGCTCATTTC
>CAJPTO010000177.1 GCA_905373605.1 uncultured Prevotella sp. | reverse complement strand
TTGTATATCAGATGGTTATAAAAAAGAAGGTACAAGAATTAACAAAGAAAAACACTTGCCAAACAAGAAAAAGCGCCGTAAATTTGCAGGCGTATATAGGATAATTGCCCACAAGGAGGATAATCGTAATGGCCGCATTCGCCATAGAATTGCACCTTTCGGGCTTTTCTCAATAAAGAAATCGGTGGCCTAAAAGCAAGTGCGCTGCCGGTGAATGATAGGCACAACATTCATTAACGATGTTACCAAAATTAAAAGCACAAGGCGTTGCCAAGCGTATGTGTTAAATTAACTACGAACCACTGCTCAATACTTATTATGATGCGTTGGTTTTTATTTCTCAGTAAGGTATTATTATAAACTAAATTGGTAAAATGAAAAAGATCAGAGTTAGTAACTGGGCTTATAACAAGCCAGTGTGTGATGTGGTAAACGTTGAAATTGAGTCGCTGTTAACGGAAATCAGCACTGGTCATGGCGGAGGTGGCCATGTTCCCGCAGGAGATCAAAATAACAATGGTGGAAATACTGGTGGAGGCGTCGGAGGAGGAAGACACAAACCTGCAGCGAAAGGAGGTTATTTCATGGAGGACGACAATGACAAATTCTTCGAAGAATAGCTCTCGTGACTTAAAACAAGCGGCATCAGATTGGCCGTTTACGACAAAATCAAACTAAATAAACTAAAATTAAGAGAGGAATGAGACAGGTTAACATCTTTACATTTTCCCTTCTTGCCGCCCTATCGTTGGCTAGTTGTAGCAACGAGAATGCGATGCCAGAAACCCAACTAGGGCAAGAACGCAACACCAACGTCCCCGAAGGGGTTACGGTGGGAAGATTTGTTGCACCACCTGCAACGCGCACCACTGCCGAATATGATGCGCCTTACCTTTGGTTCTACTGGACAAAGGGCGACAAGGTTTGGCTACACAATGAGGACGAGACGCCCGAGTATATACAGAGCATCGGCAGCACCATCGAAACTTCTGGCCAAGACAAGGTGGCTTATGCTGAATTCTATTTCAAATACAAACCCACCAAGCCTGTTTATCCCATCAGATACACAGGCTACCCCACCTCCATTGTCGACCAAGTGACCATCACTCCCACGCAAAACCAGGCTGAACCCAACAAGGGCGAGCACATTAAGAGCGACGGCGACTGTGGTGTGGGCTCGTTTACGCGGAGAGCAGATGGTAAATACGACTTCAGCCTTACACACAGCGCATCGTACCTCACGTTCACGCCCTACTTCAGCAAGGGGTTCGACAAGAAAGTGGTGCTTACACAGGTTAAGATCTCTGCCGACCAAGCCCTTACAGGCACGTTCGAGATAGACGATGATGGGCTTATACTTGACACGCGCCCCGATGCCGACTCTTCGAACACAAGCATCACGCTGACCTTTAAAGGCGGTGGCGAGAATGGTTTTGCTGTTCCCAAGGAGTCGAAACCCGAAGCGAACGCCGGCATCATGGTTGTGGCACCAGGCGACTACACCAACTTCAGTGTGGAGTATTCGCTATACGACCAAGAAACGAAGGTGAGCGGAAAAGTTGTGTACAATTATGGCAACTTCAGGCTTACTGCTGGGAAGAACATACGCTTGTCTCCCGACCTTGATGTGCGCTATTTCGCCGCCGACCAATATTACATGTGGGACGCCCAGCCAGGCGAACATTATTGGAAAGGCGCAAAAAGACAGCCCTACCTGAACGGCAAATATGGCGACAGCTATGCCAAGTTCGACACCGACTCTAGGTGGTACAACACCGTTGAGCACCCCGGAAAGGCATCGCGACTGATGAAAGACAACCTCAATGCCAACGAACTGATGTGGCTGGCCTATTATGGAACACCACATTATGACCCAGAAATTTGGACCATCATGGGGCATCTGTACGCTGGCGGCGTGTGGTTAAGAAACCTGGACGTTATCGGAATGTACCAAAAGAAGACAAGGGCAGAGATGAGAGCCACTTCACCAAAGGGCGTTGACTTCACCGCACATTCGCCATACAACAACTTCGGGTGGTACATTTACTCGAACACAAGCGTGATACAACACAGGCCTAGGCCCACGCTTGGGTATTTCTACATCCCCACAACGGGCTTCTACTGCGACGGCAAGTTGAGGCGAATAGGTGTTAGGGGCTACGTGTGGTCGTCCACACCACGCCAACACGGCTCTTCGCTGGTGCCTCAAGGCTTCAACTTATATGTATCGCAGAACGAGGTACACACGGGATACGGAAACCGTTCAAACGGCGAGTACCAACATAAGATGCAATAGCCTACTGATTGTGCCGCATGGCGTATGGCAGAACAACGACATCCCCCAATCTTCTTCAACGAAGGTTGGGGGATGTTTTGTGTGATGGCGAATGGAAAAGCGGCAGGGAATACCGAGAAACTGCGGTGCACAGCTGGCGAACATAAGCAAGGCCACGTCCAAACCGCAAGGGGGAACGTGGCCTAAGCATAATAATAAGCTGCGTGTTGTCGCAACACCTTGCCTATTAACCTGTTAATGCGTTAAAAAAAATCTAACAACTACAATCTTCATTCGGATAAAATATATCTACAACATTATTTACCGCCTTGTTTCAGGATGGCATTAAACATTGTGGGCTACACGGTTGTTGCCACTCTGCCGGGCACCGGTTGGGCTGCTTATCCATCATCATGGCACCGCCCACCAACAGCTGTACCGCACCCACACCCACAACTGCCAATGCGAATGTGGCCATTACCCCAAATGTACATTGGGGCTTATCAACAACAGCCTTTGGAAAGCTGCAGCCCACGGCCCGCACATCACCTGTTAACACAGAAACGCAAGCCCACGTTGAGGTTGAAGTTAGTGGGACGCTCCTTATATATAGAGGATATGTTGCTGCCGTTGTCGAAGTGATAGCTCACGCCCGGTTCGGCAAAAACGCTCAGCCTGTCGGCAATCATGTATTCCGCGCCCAGTGCGGCGTTAACAGAGAGCTGTGCGTTTTTCTCCTTAACGCGCTGTGTTTCCTCATCAGTGGGCACACCGCTATATTTGCTTACCGACGTTTTCTTGCCTTTCACCAGCTTTTCGGCCATCACGCCTGCCGAAGCATATAGATGCAAGCGGCGTTTACCAACGATGCGATAGCTAACATTGAGCGGCACGCCGAGATAATGCAGTGTTTGCTGCGACAGGTGCTCCACATTAGCCGCCTTACTCGTCAGGTCGGAGCGCAGGCGCGTGTAAGCCAGTCCGGCATCTACGCTCCACCGCTTGCCCAAAGCATAGCGTAGCGAAGCCCCGATCCTCAACGGCTGCCTGTGATGTGCCTTTGTTTCCACCACAGGAGCCACGTCTTGCAATTGCACATATTCGCCACTGCGCATCTCGTCGACGACGCTTGCGCCGTAAGCGCGCGCCATAACCAATGCCGGTCGTTGCGTTTCGTTGCTGTTCAGTGCCACCGGTCCGCCCGACACATAGGCATTTGCCGTTAACGTGCCGCGGCGCGCCGACTTCACCACGCTTACAATACGGCCTTCAAGGCCGTTAGCCGCCTGTTCCAGTTGTGTTTTCGTGGGTTGTTGCCCCTTTGGGGCTTTGTCAGTACTGTTTTTGGAGGTGTTGTATGGTATGTTTTGCTGCGTGTTTTGTGCAGCGTTTGTTTCCGTTTGGTTCATGCCGTTGCCCTTTTGCTCCACATTCGGCGATGGCGTGTAGGCATCAGCAGGCACTGTGCTAGCCCTCAACAGCGTTGCGCGCATGCCGTGTTGCGGCAATGCGGTGCTGTGGGCGAAGGCTTTGTCGGCAAAGTCGCCCCCTTGTTGCACGTTGGCGGCCGCGGCATCATCGGCAACAGCCGCTGCGGCTTCGCCTTTTGGCGCAAACTGGCGTTCGATGTTGGCCACTTGGCTTGCTTTTTGCCCATTGTTCAGCAAGAGCAGCGTTAGCCCCACACCGCACAACAGCACAACAACAGCGGCAGCAGCCACCGTGCGGCGCACCCACGGCGCACCTTTAACAAGCTTTTTGCCAGCAGCCGCGCGGCGTTCCACCTCGTCCCACGCCAACATCGGAGCAGCTTGCCGGTGGCCGTCAAGCTTCTGTTGCATTTGTTTTCTCCATTGTTCGTTCATCGTGTCGAGTTGGTTTTGTTGTATTGTTCTATTTTTTTAGCCAGCATGTTTTTTGCGCGATGCAATTGCGAGGCCGAACTATCTCTCTTTATGCCCAAGAGCTGTGCAATCTCTTGGTGACTTTTGTTTTCGAAGACGTAAAGGTTGAACACCGTGCGGTAGCCCGTGGGCAATTCGCGCACCATCTGGTGTATCACGTCTGGCGGAATATGTTCTATGGGTGGGTCGTCTGCTTCAATATCTCCAGCCACGTCGATGTCTAGCGACACAAGCGCGGCGGCGCGTTTGCTTTTCAGGAACGACAACGACTGGTTTACCACGATGCGCGTGGCCCATGCCTGCAGCGAGCCTTGCCCCCGGTATTGAAATTGGCCGATGTTGGTAAGCATCTTCACCATGCTGTCTTGCAACACGTCTTTCAAGTCGTCGTCATTGTCAAGGTATCGCGCGGCTACGCTGGCCAGGTATTCGGCGTAAAGGGCGTAAAAGTCTTGCATGGCGGAGCTATCACCGCCATGCAGTCTGTCAACGAGCTTTTTTTCCTTATCGCCGATGAAAAAACGCACGCCTTAATTTATGTTTGTAACCTGAACAGGAGCCGTAAGTATGGCCATGTTTGTTTTTGATGCGATGGTTTCCTTACGCGTTGCATACTTAAATCTCGCCGATTTCTTCCCCGAATAAGATTCCCATTCGAGCGTCAGCCACACGTATTTTCCACGCGTGTTTGGCAAATCTCGCAAGCGGAAAGCAATAAGCCCGTCCATCGTCCGGCCGAAGAGGTCGCCTTTGGCATCATGGTAGAGTGTAACCTTGTAGAGATTGTCTGTCGTAGGCGTGTAAACGAGGTTGAGCGTATGCGTGACACCGCGGCTGAACCTGCTTCTAAACCGCAGCGTGAGGTATCCATCTTCGGCAATGCTCACCCAGTCGTTCACCACCTCAAGTGGGTCGTTGCCGTATGTTTTGACGTTGTTGTCGCCCACATTCTTTGCCATGTATTTGGTTCTTATGCTGTCAATCCAATTGACATTCACGTAGGTAATATCCTTCACACGGCCATCCCCATCCTTAGCATCAGGCCCATTCACCACAGTATAGTTGACCAAGGCCCTCACTTCCTTATCACCGAAGGGCGATGCCGTTTTGTTAATCGGCTGCAACGCCACCGAGTCGTTGAGTTGCAACGTGTAAGTGTTGTTCGTTTTGTTGGGCTTCACCGTCACCAGAGCGGAGGGATAGGCCAAAGTGTCTTCTTCTTTGTCGTTGTTACAAGCAAAGAAGCTTAACGCTGTGGCTACAATCACCACGCCTGAAAGCCATGAATGTAAATGTTTCATAATCCGTCTGTTTGATTAATGTTTGCCTTTTAAACTGCAATTATAGGAAAACTTGCGTGATGTTGGCCACCTTTTGTCACAAAGAATGTTAATAAGGCGGTTGAAGACAACAATTGCCGAGAAATGGGGCAAAGCAAATGCGCAACAAAGCACACCCCGACACTACGCTACCAGCACCTTGTACACACGCTACCAGCATCTTGTAGCCGCACTACCAGCACCTTGTAGCCGCACTACCAGCACCTTGTAGCCGCGCTACAAGCACCTGGTACTCGTACATTCAGCATTTGGTTGCCGTACAACCAGCCTTTTTGCAAGGCAGGCATCCATGCACCTTCATCCACTTAGATAAACACTCAACCCCCGATTTTCGCAAATCGGGGGTTGAACCTTCCAAATACAGAAGTCAGAATAGATGAAATGAATTGTTTACTTAACAGTTATTAATATGACACCCAAATTTTCTTTTGCTTCTTTCGCTTCGACCTAGGCTTGCCCAACGGCAAGTGTCCTAGCCTTATTTCATAGCCCTTGACGGTCACTTCGTCAACATTGGGGTCGGTGGCGATGGCCTTAAATTCGCCGATGCTTGCCTTGACGCTCACCACAGCCGTTGTTCCTTTATCGAGAGTAGCCGAAGTGTTGTCCAATTCCTAAGAGCCTACAGGTTTGTTTACCATCATGCTCACCACTCCCCTGTCGTTATTGCTGTCGGTAATGGTAAACGTAGCATTACCCTCCGACAGGCCTTTCAAGGTGACGTCTAGCCCGTTCACATCCGCTTCAGCCACCCACGTGCCCTTTGGCATGGCCAACTCTGCCGTGAAGGGTGCTGTTCCGTTCTTGAGATGCGATGTTGCATCATGCCCAATGGCCACTTCAATTTCCGTTTTGTCGAATTAAAGTTTGTCTAACTCGGGCTTATCGGCTTTATCGCACGCGGCGAAAAGTATTGCTGCTGCACAAAGGGCGGTGACAGATGTGGTTCTGTATCGTGATTTGGCATACAGCGCCATTATTCTTTTAGGCTAATTCTTGTTGAATTCAATTGTATAAACGAGAAACAAAAGATTTCTTGCGTAACAAGAACGTTAAGCATTGTTAAGAACATAAAGCCTCGCCCCAGCCCGTTTCTAAGGAAAAGGTGAAAGGGTGAAAGGATGAAAGGGTGAAAGGGTGAAAGAGTGAAAAGGTGAAAGA
>CAJPTO010000176.1 GCA_905373605.1 uncultured Prevotella sp. | reverse complement strand
CAACCCCCACAACTGGCCTCACCCCCAACCCCTCTCCAAGGGGAGAGGGGAGTGATATGCCTTGCAGATAGGCTGCTAATGCTCCTCATGGGAAATAAGTTGGCATTGTATGATACCCGTTTATCCTTTGCAGTGCCACTCCGATAAGTCTTTAGATGGCGAGCAATACGGAACATGATGCCGCTTTTCCTTTGCCGTGACACCCCAATAACTCTTTAGATGACGAGCAATACGCCACATAATGCCGTTTATCCTTTGCTGTGCCACTCCGATAACTCTGTAGATGGCGAGCAATACGCCACATAATGCCGCTTTTCCTCTGCTGTAGCACTCCAACAACTTTTCTATAAGCGTGCATTATAGCCAACGATGTAGTCTTCCTTGTTGCGACACCAGCATACTACTCCCCTCTCCCCCTTGGAGAGGGGTTGGGGGTGAGGCCGGTCGTGGGACAGGATGATAGCCAGTTGTTAGCTATTTGGGGGGTATTTACTCCTACCCCACTTGGCTTCCTGCTTTCACTTCTTTCAACAGCGACACCACGCTAAGCGCGCCATCGTAGTTTTCGGCCGAGAGAATCATGCCCTGACTTTCGATGCCCATCAGCTGTCGGGGAGCAAGATTGGCAATGAAAACCACATCCTTGCCCACCAATTCTTCAGGTTCATAGTGTTTTGCGATGCCGCTAAGGATGGTTCTGGGCGTACCACTACCATCATCGAGCGTGAACTTAAGCAGCTTGTTGGCCTTCTTCACCTTCTCGCAAGCCAGCACACGACCCACACGAAGGTCCAGTTTTTCAAAGTCGGCGAAGTCTATTACGGGTTTAATCTCCTTGGCTTTATACGCATCGGCCTCGTTTGCTTTCTTGGTATCGGCCAGCTTTTTCAACTGAGCCTCGATGGCATCGTCTTCAATTTTCTCGAACAGCAGTTCGGGTTCGGCCAGCTGATGTCCCGGCTTAAGAATTTCGGTGTTGCCCAATGCGTTCCAATCCACCTCGTGCATGTTGAGCAGTCGACGCAACTTGGCACTGCTGAAAGGCAAGAAAGGCTCGAAGGCGATGGCCAAGTTGGCCACCAATTGCAGCGAGATGTAAAGGATGGTTTCAACCCGTTTGGGGTCGGTTTTCCACACTTTCCACGGTTCGCATTCGGTGATGTATCTGTTTCCGATGCGTGCCAAGGCCATAGCCTCCTTCTGTGCATCGCGGAATTTGTAAGTGTCGAGCAAGGTTTCCACTTTCTCCTTCACGTCCTTAAACTCTTCCAAGGCCTGCTTGTCCACCTCGTTCAGCTCTCCGCAAGCCGGCACACGCCCCTCAAAATATTTCTTCGTGAGCTGCAAAGCCCTGTTAACAAAATTGCCATACACGGCCACAAGCTCGTTGTTGTTGCGCTCTTGAAAGTCTTTCCACGTAAAGTTATTGTCCTTTGTTTCGGGTGCGTTAGCCGTAAGCACGTATCTCAGCACGTCTTGTTTGTCGGGGAAGTCCACCAAGTATTCGTGCAGCCACACCGCCCAGTTTTTAGAAGTCGAGATTTTATCGTCTTCCAGGTTCAGGAACTCGTTAGCCGGAACGTTCTCGGGCAAGATATAGTCGCCGTGTGCCTTAAGCATAACGGGGAACACGATGCAATGGAACACGATATTGTCTTTGCCGATGAAATGCACAAGGCGCGTTTCGGGGTCTTTCCACCACTTCTCCCACGTGTCGGGAAGCAGCTCTTTGGTGTTGGAGATGTAGCCGATGGGCGCATCAAACCACACGTAAAGCACCTTTCCTTCTGCGCCTTCAACGGGTACGGGTATGCCCCAATCCAAGTCGCGCGTCATGGCTCGCGGTTGCAAATCCAAGTCCAACCAACTCTTGCATTGGCCATACACATTGGGCCGCCATTCCTTATGGCCTTCCAAAATCCATTGCTTAAGCCAGTCTTGGTACTTGTCAAGGGGCAAATACCAGTTTTTGGTCTTCTTCATCACGGGTTGCGACCCACTGATTGTAGAGCGCGGATGCAGCAATTCGGTAGGTGAAAGGTCGCGGCCGCACTTTTCGCACTGGTCGCCATACGCCCCTTCGTTGTGGCAATGTGGGCATTCGCCCGTTATATATCGGTCGGCCAGAAACTGATGCGCCTCCTCGTCATAATATTGTTCGGTTTCTTTCTCCAGCAGTTTTCCGTCTTCGTACAATTTCTTGAAGAAGTCGCTGGCCAGTTGATGGTGGGTAGGCGATGTCGTTCGGCTGTAGATGTCGAACGAAATGCCGAAGTCTTCGAAGCTTTTCTTAATCATGGCGTGGAACCTGTCTACCACATCTTGCGGACTAACGCCCTCTTTCCTTGCCCTGATGGTTATTGGCACGCCGTGTTCATCGCTTCCTCCGATAAACACCACGTCTTCTTTCTTCAGTCGCAGGTAGCGTGCGTAGATGTCGGCAGGCACATAAACGCCGGCCAAGTGCCCGATGTGTACGCCGCCGTTGGCATAAGGCAGTGCGGCGGTGATGGTGGTTCGCTTGTATTGTTTCTGTTCCATTGTGCTATATATATAATGAGTAGCATTTGCATGTTGAAATTGCAGCTGCAATTTCAAGTTGGAAATGCACTGCAAAAGTACAAAAAAATTGCGGCATGTGTTTGCTTCTGCCTACAATTTTGGCTAATTGCAGCTATGTGTTGTGTCTTCAATGCCCCTCTTCTCGCTTTTTGCATGGCACTAATTGCATCAAAAGGCGTTTTATTACAGCATTAATTGCCCCATACATTCGGCAAACAGCTTGGTCAGCAGCCATTGGTAGCCACGCTACAAGGGTGTTGTAGCCGTGCTACAAGCATCTTGTATTCACGCTACAAGCATCTTGTATCCGCGCTACAAGCACCTTGTAGTGGCAGTACAAGCGTCTTTGTACCGAGATGCCACAGCAAGAGCTTGTTGAAAAAGCCGCTGTTATCGGGCCTGCCTTGGAGTGATTGCAACGTTATTCTGTCATCACCACAGCTCCTTCGCCTTTCATTCCGTCCATCAATATGCGCAAGGGGCGGTCGAATCGCACGTGTCGCACGCGTGGTGTTTCGTCGACGGCCGGCATGGCATCGAGGATGTCCTTGCGGAAAAGTCCGTCGGGAACGTTGGTGTCTATCGTAAAGTAGCCCACGCCGAAGCTGGTGAGGTTCTGAAAGAAGTGCGTACCTTGGCTTGGGTCCACGCGATAGTTCTGCAAAGCCACCTCAACGATGACACGCGCCGCGCTGATGTGCGGCCATTTTACGGGAACGCCCAGCCAAAAGTCGCTGCTTCCCCAACGTCCGGGGCCGATGAGGATGTAGTTTTGGTCGGTACCAAGAAATTTGTTGTTGATGCGTTCCACGTCTTCGGCTACGCGATAGTTGTCGGCAGCCGAGAAGTTGTCACCGTATTTCACGTAAACCACATCGCAAACATCGTCGCTAACGCCATGTCCCAGCGAATTTTGCGAGCGCAGCAGGCAATGTTGGTCGGGAATGGCGGCCACATCTTCGTCTATCATCTGCTTTGCGTCTACGATGGGGCGAATTTGCAGCAGGTTAAACTCCCCCGTGCGGTCGGCATTGATGTTGCAAGCAAACTCAATCTCCACTGGTCGTTTCATGGCCTCTTCGCCATGCCGCATGGCCATCTGCATAATCTGCGGCAAGGGGAACGCATCGTTGCGCAGAACGCCCGAGAAAGTGATGAGCTTTCGCCCATCATCGTACAGTCCATCGCGGATAATGCGGTCGTTGGCATCGTAAGTAGAGGCAATGAAATGCAGTGCGTGGTCGGTTTCGGCCTCTTTCACGCCCAGTTTGAGGATGTTGAAGCCATCGTCCACGGCAAAGTCGCTGTCCAGGTGTGTGGTGTCTAGGGCGTAAAACAGGGTTTGGGTGTCGCGCAGGGCCGTTTTCATCTCGCTTGTTTGCAGCACCTGATTGGGGTGATAGGGGCTAACCCGAAGCGTCTGCCCGCCGTCCACGATGTATTTTCCCAGTCCCAGCGCGAGGTTTGCGATGCCGTCTTCCGCCTTTTCGTCGCCCACGGGATAGTAATTGATGGAACGCAACACGCCGCTGATGTTGGGATAGAAACGCCCACCGTAGTCGTTTCCCACCACAGCTTGCAAGATGACGGCCATTTTCTCTTGGTCGATGATGTTGCTTGTGGCCTGCATGTAGGCCTTCGAGTCTTTATAAAACACCGATGCATACACGCCTTTGATGGCTGCGCCCAGCATGCGGAGCATCACTTCGGTGTCTTCCACGTAGGGAATCATGTACGTTGCGTATATTCCGGCAAAGGGTTGGTAGTGTGCATCTTCGAGCAACGAACTGGAACGCACGGCAATGGGGCAACGCGTGGCATCGAAAAAGGTGGTAAAGTCGGCCTTAAGGCTGTCGGGAAGATGTGCCTCGAGGAAGTGTTGCAGTATCTCTTCGTCGCTGGCATCGCTAAGAGCCACTTGGTAAAGGTTGTTTTGTTCCATGAACTGGTCGAAGAAGTCGGTGCACAGCACAACGGTTTTTGGGATGTGCACCTTCACTCCGGCGAAGCTGTTGAACTCTGGATGCCGCTTGATGACATTGTCCAAGAATGCCAGTCCGCGCCCTTTGCCGCCCAAAGAGCCATCGCCGATGCGTGCGAAGTGGGCGTAGCGGTCGAACTTCATGCGGTCGAACACGGCCACAACGCCAAGGTTTTTCATGTTTCGATAGCGCACAATGGCCTCGAAAATGATTTGGCGATGCGCGTCAACATCTTTGAGTTTGTGCCATGTCACGCCCTTAAGAAATTCCGAAACGGGGAAAATGCCCCTTGCCGAGAGCCAACGGCTAACGTGGTTTCGGCTGATGTGGAAGAGCATCGAGTCGTAGGGTATCTTGAAGATGTTGTCTTGCAACTGCTTGAGCGAGCCTATGCGCGCCACCTCCTTTCGTGTTTTGGGGTCGCGAAAGATGAAATCGCCAAAGCCCATGTGCTCTTCCATGAGGTGTTTGAGGTCGATACTCATCTTTTTCGAGTTCTTGTCAACGAAGCGAAATCCCTCACTTTCGGCCTTTTCTCGGTTATGTGCTTCGGCACTCTCCATGATGAGCGGCACATATTCGTCGCGCCGGCGTATCTCGCGCAGCAGCTTTAGGCCCGCTTCTGGGTCTTTAACGCCGTCTTTGGGAAATCGCACATCGCTGATAACGCCCAAGATGTTGTCGTGGAATTTGTCGTAATAGGCCAGTGCTTCTTCGTAGCTTCGTGCCAACACCACTTTGGGCCGGCCGCGCATTCGCAATGCGGCGGCATGTCGGTTAAGGGCTTCGGTGCTGATGCGTTTGCTCTGCACCAAGATGTAGCTGTAGAGGTTGGGCAGGATGGAAGAATAGAAGCGTATGCTGTCTTCAACGAGCAATATCACTTGCACTCCAGCCGCTTCGATGTCGTGTTCCACGTTCATCTTGTCTTCGATGAGCTTGATGATGGAGAGGATGAGGTTGGTGTTTCCCAGCCAACAGAACACATAGTCGAAGATGCTGAGGTCTTCGTTTTGCATTCGGCGCGTTATGCCGTGCGAAAAAGGCGTAAGTACCACGCAGGGCACCAGTGGGAAGCGGTCTTTCACGGCGTGTGCCACGGCGAAAGCATCGTTGTCGGCGTTGCCTGGCATGCATATAACAAGGTCTACGCTAACCATCTGCATCACCTCTTCGGCCTCTTCGATGGTGCTCACCTGTCGGAACGTGGGGGGATAGCGCAGTCCCAGTTCCACATACTCGTTGTATATCTTCTCGTCTATGCGCCCATCGTCTTCAAGCATGAAGGCATCGTAGGGGTTTGCCACGATAAGCACATTATATATGCGGTGCTTCATCAGGTCGATGAAGGTAACATCTTTGAGCAAGATGTCGTTCCATGCTTGGGGTAACTTGCTGTCCATGTCGTTCGTTGGTTTGATTTTTCATGCTTGGCGTTGGCTTAGCCTATTGCGTTCTGCCATTTATTTATTGCGTTTTGCCTATTTTTTATTGCGTTCTGCCTATTTTGTTGCGCGCAAGCATACAAAGGTAAGTCAATGCATGCAAACACCCAAGCGTTTTTCAGGAGAAGTTGTGCAGTTTTTTTGGGGAAGAGGCATAAAAGCACTTTTTATCTGCCATATAAACCAAGAGAAGGGGATGTGCCTTATCGGCGCATCCCCCAATAAAAGGTTGGCTTGCTGGTTTACGAGTTAACAAGTTAACAAGTTGACAAGTTAACAAGTTGACAAGTTGACAAGTTAACAGGTTAACAAGTTGACAAGGCGTTTGGCTTAAAGGAAACGTTGGCATGTTGATTGCCTTACGCCACCTAGAAGCCCAAAGCTGGGTTAACACAGCAACAACCAACTGTGCTTACTCGTAAAATCCGCTTCGGCGTACACCAGTAACGCGGAAGGTTTTTCCAGCAAAGTTGCTCAGTTGCACGTTAAACACGATGCTGTCTGTGGGCAAGTTGTGTTCGTTGTGCCCTTGCCCTTCCAGCACTTTGCCATCGATGATGGTTGCCGTTGCGCCTGTGTCGCCGCTATCGTACACAGCTTTCACGTTTTGGCAAGCGAAAGTGCGCGCACCATAATTGATGGGCGTAACCAGTTGCAAGCTCCAATTGGCGTTAATGTTGAGGTTTACCCCCATTT
>CAJPTO010000175.1 GCA_905373605.1 uncultured Prevotella sp. | reverse complement strand
AATGCCAACAGCTATGTGAAGAACAACGGCCGAAGTGTCGCCGAAGTCGTCGTTGGCGATGAGTGCCAGCACGCCTTGCGGCAACGAAGCCTTGAATTGCTGCAGCTTAATCTTGAACTTGCTCCAAAACTCGTCTTTGTTAGTCACGTCATCGTTCAGTTCCACGAAGATGTAGGCGATGCCGTCTTTTGTTTGCGAGCGTGTTTTGTCTTTCTTAATCTCCTTAAATCCCCAAAGAAAGGTTTCGATGGGTTTTGTAACCTGTTCTTCCACCTCGGCAGAAGTGGCTCCAGGGTACACTGCGGCCACCACGCCTTGGCGGATGGTGAAGGATGGAAATTCGTTTTTGGGCATGTTGATGAGTGCGAACACTCCGAAACCGATGAGTGTCACCATCAACAAGAGCATGATGCTGTTGTAATGCATCACACTTTCTATGATATTTCTTTTGCGTTTTGACATGATGTGTCGTTAAAATTATAGTTAAAGCCTCACTCCTCTCCCCCTTGGAGAAGGGTAAGGGGTGAGGCTTTTCGCCACTTTAAATCACCCTCACTCCGTCGCTCACCTTGTTTTGTCCGTCAACGATAACCCTATCGCCTTTAGTGAGCCCGGCGTTAATCACCACTCCCGTTTGGCAAACACCACCCTGTGTGATGTCCCTACGCCTTGCGATGCCGTCTTCCACCACCCAGACATAAGGTTTCGCGCCGTCAATCATCACCGCTTCTTGCGGCACAACGATGCCCTGAGCACTGCCCGTGCTGGCCAGTTGCGCACTGCAAACCATGCCCGGGAGCAGCTGGTGGCCGGCGTTGGGCAAGCTAACAATAACATCGTAGGTGTGACTTAGCAAGTTGGCTTGTATGCCTTTCTCGGTCACTTTGCCCGAAAAAGCCTTGCCACCCAAGGCCGACACCGTGAAAGGCACCGTCTGCCCTTTGGCGATACCCGAGATTTCGTTTTCGGGAACGGCGATTTTCATCTCCACACGGTCCAGTTTCACCAGCTTGAAACAGCCGATGCCAGGTGCCATGTTGTTGCCCGTGTCTACCATCCGCTGCGAAATGAACCCGTCGAAAGGTGCGCGAAGCTCACAGTTTTGCAACGTCTTGCGGGCTATTCGCTCGGCGGCTTCGGCCTCGGCAAGCTTTGTTTGCACGTCTACGAAGCGTATCTCAGGCAGGCTACCTTTCTTATATAATTGTTCCAAACGCTTGAAAGCGTCGCGTGCTTGTGCCAAAGTGCTCATCGCCATGTCGTGGGCACTGCGCGCCGATGTCTTGTCTATCACCGCCAGGAGCTGCCCTTTGCGCACGGCTTGACCCTCATCGGCCAGCACTTGCGACACCGTGCCCAGCGTGGCGAAGCTTAATGTGGAGCCATAACTCTCTTGTATCACGCCCACATACGTGCGCATGCCGTCTACATTGCCGCTTTGCACGGATATGGTTTTAACCTTAATGGGCGCAACGGCTTGTTCTTCTTTCTTCCCGCCACAACCGCCAAGCAACAAGACGAGGGTTGCGGCGACCATAAACTTGATTTTTGTCATATTTCCTTCTTTTACCATGTACCATTATATATATGCCCAACACGTTTTTAACTAAAAAGCGGCGTTCAAACTTGTAAAGCACCACTTAATTGTGTTAGACGATGCAAAATTAAGGATATAAATTGCATTGCACAAGGTTGAAAATGGCTCAAAAATGTTCTATTTTATTTGTAATCGTGTTTTTTAATCGAAAAATGCCAAATAACACGTCAAAAAGTGGTATATTTGCAGCATAAAATACAAAGACATGGAACAAAGATTGCAACTTCCTTTCACGCTCCGCAACTTCACTTCGGCCAATATCCAAACCGAAATAGAGCAGCGGTTCTTTTCCAATTACCGCATCTTTGCTTTGTTTCTCTGCACGCAGGGCAGCATTGATGTGAGCATTGACGACCGCGCTTACCGCGTTAACAGGGGCGACACCCTTTTCATTCCGCCATCCATACGCACCAACGTGAACACTTACAGCGACGACCTGAAGTGCATCATTCTATACGTTGACTACGATTTCATCATGGCTATCGTGAACAAAACGATGGACATCACCACGGGATTGTATTTCAGCGAACATCCTTTCCTTTCGCTCTCGGTGAGCCAATACGACCTCATCTTGTCGCAAATGCAAACCCTCATGGCACGTGAAGCACGCGAAAACGAAACCTATGCCAACTCGCCCAATAAGCAGGTGATTACCGAATTGCTCTCATCCATGTGCCGCACGCTTACTTATGAAATCCTTAACTGCTACATGATGGGGCACCATCTGGAAGCCGGAACATGGAACATCACCGACAAACTGGCGCAAAACTTCATCGTGGCCGTGTACAACAACTACCGCAAGCACCGCGAAGTGGGGTTTTATGCCGACATGCTTTGCGTCACGCCCAGTTATC
Source organism: uncultured Prevotella sp. (assembly GCA_905373605.1). Classification (GTDB taxonomy): domain Bacteria; phylum Bacteroidota; class Bacteroidia; order Bacteroidales; family Bacteroidaceae; genus Prevotella. The sequence continues at coordinate 4,266 of CAJPTO010000175.1, read as the reverse complement.
TTTCGGTGGTTGTGAAAGAGAAAACGGGCAAAACGGCTCTGCAATGGATCAATGAAGTGGTGGTGAGCGATGCGCGGCAGCAGCTGCTTTACAGCGACCAGAGCATCAAAGAGATTGTGGCTACGCTGGGTTTCCCCAACCAATCGTTCTTCGGCAAGTTCTTTAGGCAGCACACTGGCAAGTCGCCCAAGCGGTTCAGGGTGGAAAACAGGGGCGGAAGCAAAACAACAAACTAGCTCCTTGCGCCCGTCCCGTGCCTTTCTCTGGCTTCGAAGGCTACCGCCTCTTTGGGTGTGATGGGCGTTTTTATGGAAACAAAAAAAAAGCAAAACGTGCAAAACGTGTTGTTGGTAAATCGCCGAGAGGAAGCCAAGGCGTATGTCTTGTTGGCAAAGCATGCACTGAAGGCCTTCCACTTCCTTACGTCAGTTCAGGATAAGGAACAACTCCTTTTGCACATTGTTTCATCGTAATGAGGGCGGTAGTTGGCCTAATCACGGGTTCTTAACCCGAACTGACGTACTACCTTATGTTGTTTTTCTTAATTTTGTTCTTCAAAGTTGACAAAACACCGTTTTCACGTGCGCAATTCTAGCTTTTCCCCAGGCCTTTAAGCCCACAAAAGGCATACTTTTCCCTTGTTTCTCAAATGCTGTTTGGTAAAAAATGAGAATAGACGATGCATTTTGCATCGTTTAGCTTTTCTAGATTGTTGCTGATGTGTGTGTTCTCTCTCCTTGTTTTTGCCAATTTTTCCACCTATTTCATGGCTTTCAACGCCTCTTTGTTTGTCCGAAACAATGCCTTTTTCATTCATCACCCAGCATTTTGGTGCATTTAGCATTGCTTTTTCATGCAAAAAGCAGGGCTAAGTGCCGCAAAAAGCTCAGCTTTTTCATGCAAAAAGCACAGCTATTTGCGGCACTTAGCATTTGTTTTGTACCAAAAGACGGGATAAATGCGGAAAAATGTCGTGCCAGATGCCACTTCTCACCCCTAATCTCTCGCAACAACCCCATGCGAGAATGAATTATTTGCGCCCGATGGGCAAATGATGGCGCGCGAGGGCAGCCATAATGTTAAAATTTGTGCCGAAAGATTTACATTTCTCCAGTCCGATGGCATGCCAAACACCACCTTCGCGTGTGGTCTTTCTGCTGGCCTGTGATGCACCCAAGGCTTTCCGCGTCCCAATATTGTTTGGGCATTTAACGCCGAATGCAACCTTTACGCACCTAAGCTCCCCCCACCTTCTCACTTAAATTCGCTTGGCGACACCCCGAATTGTTTTTTGAAGCTGGTGGAGAAGTGGCTAAGCGTGTTGAACCCCGTGAGGTCTGCAATCTCGCCGATAGTATATTTTCCCTCGCGAAGCAGCTCGGCGGCTCGGTTAAGCTTGTAAGTCTTGAAGAAAGCACTGGGATTTTCGCCCGTGAGCCCCTTCATCTTGTAATACAACTTTGTACGCGAGATGTGCAGCTTCTCGGTAAGCAAAGCCACATCCAGGTCGGCATTAGAGAGCTCGGCCTCCATGATGCGGTACAACTCAGCGATGAACACCTTGTCTTGAGGCGACAAATCCTTGCCCACATCCTCGTTGGCCGAAGTGGAATTGTTGAGCAACTGTCGCACCTTTTCCCTGTTTGCCAAGAGCGAATGTATCATTGCCAACAGCAGTTTTGGCGCAAAGGGCTTGGCGATGTAAGCGTCCGCCCCCGTGTTAAGCCCCTCCACCTGATTATCCACCGTTGCTTTGGCCGTTACCAGCACCACGGGAATGTGGCAAAGTTGCAAGTTGGCCTTGATTTCGCGACACAGATCGTAGCCCGTTCGCCCTGGCATCAGCACATCGCTCAACACCAAGCTGGGGGCTTCTTCGCAAATGGCCTGGTAAGCGCTTTCGGCATCGAAGCGATACACCACGTTATACATCGGAGTGAGCAGCGTTTGCAGGTAGTTCACCACCTCTGCATCGTCGTCGACCACCAAAATCGTGGGCCGTCCCTCAACATTTACATCCCTTCGCGCAACATGCTCGTTGGCCTTCGGCATGGGCAGCTGCTCTTGTTGTGGGGCATCGGTTGTGGTTCGTTCGTCTTCGGCATAGCAACTGCCGTCTGTGGGTAAAGTCAGCGTGAACAAAGCCCCACGTTCGCCCGCTACATTGCCGGCAATGAGTTGTCCGTGATGCAGCAAAGCCAAGCGGCGTGCAAAATAAAGCCCGATGCCCGTTCCCCAGTTAAGCTTACCCTTGGTGTCGTTGTCCAGTTGATAATAGCGTTTGAAGATGTTTTCCCGTTCGTTTTCGGGTATTCCCCTTCCGCTGTCGCTCACATTGATTTTCACAAATCCGTCTGCCACATCGAAATCAACGCCAACCGTTCCGCCCTGGGGTGTAAACTTCATGGCATTAGAGAGCAAGTTGCTCATTATTTTCTCCAGTTTGTCGGCATCCAGCCACGTTAGGAAGCAGCCTTCCATCCCCGTGAGCCTCATGGTGATGCCCTTTTCTTTGGCATTGACGGCAAACACGTCGCAGGTTTTGTGCAGTTCGTCAACGATGTCCATTCGCTGCACCTTCAATTTCAGCGTGTCGTTTTCCAATTTGTTAAAGTCCATCAGTTGGTTTACCAGCCTGAGCATCCTCGCCACACTTCTTTGCACGATGTGAAGCAGTTGTCGGCTGGTTTCGGTGATGGTATGGTCTTGGCAAAGCATGTCAACGGGCCCAACAATCATGGTTAAGGGCGTTCTGAATTCGTGGGAGATGTTAGCGAAGAAGCTCATGTTCATTTGGTTAACGCGTTGTTCTTGTCGCTTTTCCAGTTCTGCTTGCCTCACGGCTGCTTTCTCTTGCGCCCATCTTTGGCGCAAGCGGTAGAGGTAAAAGCCCAAGGCAGCGGCCGCCAAGAGGTATAAGGCCCATGCCCAAATAGTGTTCCAAGGAGCAGGTTCCACCACGATGTTCAGTTCGTTTTTTACATCAAACTCGTTGTTCCCCTTGCTTTTCGCCCACACCTTCAGTCGGTATTTCCCGGCCGGGAGGTTGGCAAACACTGCCTCGCGGTTGTTGCCGGCATCAACCCAGCTGCGGTCGAAGCCCTCCAATTGGTAGGCATAGCAAGCACGGGGATAGTCGCCGTAGGCCAAAGCGGCGAAAGAGATGCTGAAGCTGTTTTGGTTGTGGGCGATGTACACCGTGGGCTGATGCTGCAAGCTACGGTCTATGCAGCTGTTTTCGCCCGGCGCAACCACCTCGTTGTGCACCTTGAGAACCTCGAACACCAATTTCACCCGCTGTTTGGCGTTTACAATGGCCGGGTTGAAGATGGTGAGCCCGTGTGTTCCGCCGAACACCATCTCGCCACTGGGCAGGCAACAAGCCGCCCGGTCGTTGAACTGGTTGCCCCCAATGCCGTCGGAAGCAAAATAAGAGGTGATGATGCCGCTGTGCGCATCCAGCTTGTTCAACCCATTCATGGTGCTAACCCAGAGGTTTCCCTGCCTGTCTGGCGCGATGGCCGAAATGTCATTGCACGACAATCCCTGCACATTGTGCACCTGCTTCCCTCCAGGTGCGATGCGCAACAAGCCGTTTGTAACCGTTCCCACATACACATTGCCGCGTGGGTCTTCGTAAAGCGAAGTGGGAATGAACGCCGAACGCGGCAAAGCCTTGCGCCATTGCGCGGCATCCACCGGCCATGTGCGTGCCACAAGCGTCTGCGGGTCGACACCAACCAACTGCTGGGCGAAGGCCGCCGTGAGCAACAGCCCCGAACGAAGCTGAAAAGCCACGGGCATGAACACAAATGTGGCGGGATATATGGGCAATGTGCGCATTTCGCCGTTGTTGAACACGCCCACAAGCATGTTTGAGGCCGTTGTTGCCCACACCGTGCCGTCTTTTCCTTGGGTTAACGACATGACATAAAAGGTGGGGTGGCGGCGTTCTATGGCAAGCGAACCGCGATGATAGCGTGCCTTAATCACCTCTGCACTCGTGCCCATCCAGATGTTTCCTTCGGCATCGGTGAGCAAGCTGCGTATTTCGCCCCGCCCGTTGGTGTTGTCGTTGCCGCCCAAAGGCAGCAGTGTAAGGGTGTTTTGCTTCAGGTTGTACACCATCAGCCCACTTGTTTTCGTGGCGACGAAGAGGTTGCCCTGCGCATCGGCGGCTAAAGCCAACACCGACTGCCGCCCCACAGCCCTCACCAGCGCATTGTTGGCGTTGAAGGCCTTGGTGTATTGGTAGTTTACGCAAAA
>CAJPTO010000174.1 GCA_905373605.1 uncultured Prevotella sp. | reverse complement strand
GCATAAGGTAGACACGTGTACGGCATAAGGCAGACACGTGTACGGCATATGCCGGACACCCATCATGTGAAGCGGTACGGGGAATGTTGCACATGCCTAGCATGCGGGATGAAATGAAAATAGCGGGGGTAAGCGAATGAGGTAACCGCGTGTTGGCTATATCTTCGAAGAAGGTGAAGCAGGGTTATAGTCAAGCAAAAATGCTTTTGGGAACTTCTGTTATAATACACCATCTGCGTAACATGCCGTTAATAAAATGCCCACGCGGAGAGAAAGGAGAATGCGGAGGCTTCATTTCCTCAAAATATTTTTTTGATTATGTGTTACCCAAGCGCACATGTTCCACTTATTTTGCCTATTTTTGCAGTGCGGCTGTTCATAAGGCAGCGTATATTCGTGGCGCAACAGCTAAGCAACCATCAGGGTTGTGGCGGGTTCTGCCGCATGTGATGACAATCTAGATTTATTTCGCTAATTGAAAAGAGATGATGAAGCATTTTAAAATCTATTTACTGGTAATGGCAGCCGCTGTGCTTTTGGCGGCTTGCAGTTCAGACGAAGAGAAGCCATCGTACATGCCAATGGTGGCTTCAGCAATGAATGCCACAGTGTATGTGGAGGTAATCGATGGTGACAAGGCCGTTTCACCTACCGAAATGCTTTACGAATGTCGTTTCTCGGTGTTCGGGCAAGCAAGCAAACGTACGAAGAGCGTTACGGCAGAGAAGCTCAATGGCACTGATGTGTTTTGCTTTTGGCCCGATTTGCCCGATTTCAAGGTGATGAAGTTTTGGGAAACAGACGAGGGGCGGCGTGGCGAAGGCTACTCGGATGCCACGATAACCGTCGACGGCGTTAAAACCAACCTGCGCTTCCATTTCGAATATTCAGCCTTGCCGAATGCAGATAAGATGTTAGGTGGCAACAGCTTGGATTTGAAAACGGTGGAATGGCAGGGCAAAAGCATCGATCCCCTTGTTCATGGCACGCAATTTAAGATTGTTCTGCGTAAGCAAGGCCAAGGCTTTTCGGTGGAATGACCCTCCAAAATGAGTCGCCGTCCATCCTTCTTTGTCGCATCAAGAGCAAGGCTTCTCCAACCTTTGCGTGGAGGCAGCCGACAAAAGTAAAGGCCGCAACATCCTTTTGGATGATTGCGGCCATTGACCTTACGTTAGTATAATGAAAAATTTGAGAGAATGAAGCTTCACAGCTTCTGTGTTGTTTTACTAAACATTGTTATTGAGAAAGCATAGAAAAAATCTTATTTAATGATGTTGAGCGTAGGTGCAGGCGCATTAACCTTCATCGAAGTGTCGATGGCTGCCGTGTCGCGAAGCGCAACAGACGCACCTTTTTCCACCTTGTTAAATCCAGCCATGCCAGCAGGTGCGGTGGGTTTTGTTTGGAACGACTCTTGCGCGGCGTTGCCCAAGGTGAGGAAGATGGCCACAACGGCAGCAGCTTTGAACAGCGGCATGAGGCGTTGTGTGATGGTGATGGTGCGTGCCTTCACCTTAACGGGCTCTTCCTCTTCGATCATGGCCAACAGCTTGCTGTCGAAGTCGGCCCCTAAGTGCTTCTCGTTCACCTCCAATTGCTGGTAGGCGAAGAGCGGCTGATACTGGCGTAGCTCGGCAGGAACGTCTTTCTGGCTGAAAAACGCGCGAAGGATGCGCTCTTCTTCCAATGAAGTTTGGCAGTTCCAATAGCGCTCCAAAAGCTGTTTAATATATTTATAGTCCATAATCTTCAACGTTTTTAAACTTTTGTTTTATCGTTTGCCTAGCCCTGAAGATGTTAATTTTCACCTGTTCTTCGGTCACATCCATTATTTGGGCAATCTCGCGATAAGTTTTTCCCTCGAATTCGCGTAGCTGCATGCTCGTTTTTTGTTTCTCGGGCAGTGCATCGATGATGTTCCTTACAAGCCTTACGCGGTCGTTTCGTTGCATCTCCTCATAAGGATTTGCAGTTTGGTCGGGCCTTTCGGCATGCGTTTCCTCAATCGATGGTGTGTTGTGGCCTTTTCGTTTCACGTTGTCAAGCGACAAGTTTCTGCATATCGTGAGGCTGAAAGCCTCTATGGAGTCAAGTTCGTCCCAACGTTCTCTGCGGTTCCACACTTTGATGAGCGTGTCTTGCACAATGTCTTCGGCATCGCGTGCATTCATCGTGATGCGCAACGCCAGCCTGTACAATTTGTCCTTTAAGGGCAGAATGTCATTGCGAAAGCTTATTTTGTTCATCTGTCTCTGTTATAAAAGACGATTGTGTGGGGAATAGGTTACGGGTGTTAACGTTTTTTAGTCTTTTAGTGTGTGCCTTACGTGCGTCAACAGCCTGTATTTGCTTTTGTTTTGCTTACACGCATGCCCCCGTTTTCCCGCCTTTCGTTGTGTTAAACAATGTGTATGGGTGAAAGATTTAACGGTAGTCATGCGCATGTTACCGATAAGTAACTTAACTTTGCGGTTACTTATCGGTAACATTAGAAAGAAATCAGCATGAAAGATAGGGAATTAACGGCGCAACGAATACTGGACGCAGTGGGAGAACTCATTGCCGACGAGGGTTTCGAGCGCATAGGTGTGAATGCCATTGCCCAGAAGGCGGGTGTTTCGAAGATGCTCATCTATCGTTATTTTGGTGGGTTGGATGAGCTTATTGCGCAATATTTGTTGCGGAAAGATTATTGGGCGAACACGGATGTGCACGCCATAAGTGCCACCGATGTGGCAGGAAGCCTCAAAAGGTTGTTTGCCAAGCAGATTGCACAGCTGCGAGAAGACGTCACTTTAAGGCGGTTGTGCCGGTGGGAACTCACTGCCGATAATGCGAACATTCGGCAGTTGCGCGAGAGTAGGGAGCAGAAGGGGTGCGAATTGATACGTATGGTGGGCCAGCTCACTGGGTCGGGCGATGCCGAGGTTGCAGCTTTGGCCACCATTCTCTCTGCATCCATCAGCTATTTGGTGCTGATGGAAGAACAAAGTGACACGTATAACGGCATCAACTTGCAACGCGATGAGGGCTGGATGCAGATTACCAATGGGCTAAATCTGATTATCGACCTTTGGATGAAACAATCATTAAGAAGTTAAAATTGAGGGGTTAAGGAGTTGGCTTGAGGAGTTAAGGAGATGGCTTGCGGAGTTAAGGAGTTGATTTGAGGAGTTAAAGGAGTAAAGTAGTTAAGCCGTGTGCTTTGTTGCGTTGGCAATATTTTCCACCTTTTCACCTTTTAGAAAGTAGTTAAGCCGTGTGCTTTGTAGCGTTGGCAATATTTTCACCTTTTCACCTTTCCACCTTTAAGGAGGGAGTTAAGCCAAATGCTTTGCCGCAATAAGATGGCGGAGGGACGTTTGCGAACTTGTAAACTTGTAAACTTGTTATCTCGTTAACTTGTTATCTCGTTAACTTGTGAACTCGTCAACTTGTGAACTCGTTAACTTATATCCCCATTCACAAAACATTTAAACAATGAAGAAAATATTATTAACACTTATCTTATTTATAGGAATGATGAGTAATGTATTGGCACAAGATGCCGACTATCTGTTTATGATAGACCAGGCAATTAAAGCCCCATCGGGGCATAACGCGCAACCTTGGCTGTTTAAGACAGCGGATGGCGAGATAGATATACTGCCCGACTTCAGCAAGTCGCTGCCTGTTGTGGACCCAAGTAACCGCGAATTGTTCGTTAGTCTTGGCTGTGCTGCCGAAAACCTTTGCATCGCAGCCGCACAAAAGGGTTATGAAACGAGGGTGAAGGTTACGCCCGAGGGCATAATAAGGGTGTTTTTGGCAAAACAAGGCCAAGATATGGTAAGCCCTTTGTTTGCACAAATAAGTTTAAGGCAAACAAATAGGAGTGTTTTCGATGGGAAGAGCATCCCCCAAGACAGCATCGCCATGTTGGAAAAAGGGGCGGTGCCTGGCATTGGGGTGCATTTCTACAAGAATGGTTCGCCTGAATATGCCGCAATTGCCGACTTTGTGTATGCTGGCAATGGCCTGCAAATGCACAACAAGGCCTTTAAGGCGGAGTTGCAACAATGGATGAGGTATAACAAGCATCATCAAGATGCAACGAACGACGGGCTTAGCTATGCCGTGTTCGGCGCGCCAAACGTGCCTCGCTTTATCGCAAAGCCAATAATGGCGGCTGCTATCAACGAGAAGGGGCAGAACAAGAGCGACCGTAAGAAGCTGGCATCATCGTCGCATTTGGTGTTGTTTACTTGCGAAGACAACACGATTGCACAGTGGGTGAACCTTGGTCGCACTCTCGAACGCTTGCTGTTGAGGTCTACTCAGATGGGCATTGCGCACGCTTACCTTAACCAACCCAACGAAGAACCGACGATTGCTGTGCAGATGGCGCAACGGCTTGGACTGGATAATGAGCTTCCCACCATATTAATACGCCTAGGGTATGGTAAACGGATGCCTTACTCGAAAAGAAGAGCGGCGGTATTGGTGAAAGAGTGAAAGGGTGAAAAGATGAAAAGGTGAAAAGATGAAAAGGTGAAAAGATGGAAGGGTGAAAGGGTGAAAGGGTGAAAAGGTGAAAAGATGGCTAACGCCGTTTGCCAGATTGGTTTGAACAATCTGATTAGTCCGACTTGTCTGACCTGTCTGACCAGTCTGATTAGTCTGACCATTCTGATTGGTCCGGCCAGTCTGATTGGCCTGACCAGTCTGATTACCGGCCCGTCCGATTACTCCGACCAATCAGCCCAATCAGTCTTATCATGCCTTAACCCTACTCCAAATACGTGTATCCGTAGAGTCCCGAGCGGTAATTGGAAAGGAACTCCTTACCCTCTTCAAGTGAGATTTTGCCTTGCTTAACGCTCTTTGTCACCCATATTTCGAGCTGTCGCACCAACTTCTTGGGGTTGTACTGCACGTATGCCAGCACCTCTTCAACGGTTTCGCCGTCGAAAATCTGGTCGATGTGATACTGCCCATCCTTTACCGAGACATGTACGGCATTCGTATCGCCGAAGAGATTGTGCATGTCGCCGAGTATCTCTTGGTATGCGCCAACGAGGAACACGCCAAGATAATAAGGCTCGTTCTTACGAAGCGTGTGCACAGGAAGCACGTGCGAGATGTGGCGGTTGGTAACAAAGTTGGCTATTTTACCATCGCTGTCGCAGGTTATGTCTTGCAATGTGGCATTGCGCGTGGGGCGTTCGTCCAGCCTTTGTATGGGAACGATGGGGAAAAGCTGGTCGATGGCCCAACTATCGGGCAGCGATTGGAAGAGTGAGAAGTTGCAAAAATACTTGTCGGCCAACAATTTGTCCATGTTTCGAAGCTCTTCCGGCACGTGTTTGAGCCCTTTGGCCAGGGTGTTAATCTCACGGCACACGCTCCAGTACATGCTTTCTATCTCTGCACGCGTGCGAAGGTCGACCAGCCCATGCGCAAAAAGGTCGAGAGCCTCTTCGCGTATTTGTTCTGCATCGTGCCAATCTTCGAGCATCGAGCGCGAATTGATGTTGTCCCAGATGTCGTATAGGTCCTTCACAAGCTGGTGTTCGTTCTCGGAAGGCTCAAACTCTTCTTTCATTTCGGGCAAGCTAGCCGTTTCGAGCACATCGATAACCAGCACGCTATGGTGCGCCGTAAGCGAGCGTCCGCTTTCGGTAATGATGTTGGGATGTGCAATTCCGTTTTTGTTTGCTGCGTCAACGAAGGTGTAGATACAGTCGTTAACGTATTCTTGTATCGAATAATTCACCGAACTTTCGCTGCTTGGCGACCGCGTTCCATCGTAGTCAACACCCAATCCGCCGCCACAGTCCACGAAGTCCACATCATAACCCATTCGATGTAGCTGCACATAGAATTGCGAAGCCTCTCGCAGAGCAGTTTGAATGCGGCGTATCTTGGTGATTTGCGAGCCGATGTGGAAGTGGATTAGCTTAAGGCAATCGTGCAATCCCTTTTGGTCGAGCAGTTCTAGAGCCGCGAGAAGCTCGCTGCTAGTCAGTCCAAACTTACTGGCATCGCCGCCACTTTCTTCCCATTTTCCAGAGCCCGAGGAAGCTAATTTGATGCGAATGCCCAAGTTAGGTCGCACGTTAAGCTTCTTCGCAGCACGCGCAATAAGCTCCAGCTCGTTCAATTTTTCGATGACAAGAAAGATGCGTTTGCCCATCTTTTGCGCCAGCAAGGCCAGTTCGATATAGCTTTGGTCCTTATATCCGTTACAGATGATGAGCGAGTCGCTTTGGCATTGCACGGCGATGACGGCGTGGAGTTCGGGTTTGGAACCAGCTTCCAGGCCTAGGTTGAACTTTCTTCCGTGTGAGATAATCTCTTCAACCACAGGTTGCATCTGGTTAACCTTGATGGGATAGATAACAAAGTTTTCGCCTTTGTAATCGTATTCCTCGGCGGCCTGCCTAAAACAGCTGGCCGTTTTTTCGATACGACTGTCGAGGATGTCGGGAAAACGGAGCAACACAGGTGGTGTGACATCGCGCAAAGCCAGCTCGTCCATCACGTCGCGCAGGTCAATCTCGGTGTTGTCCTTACATGGCGACACGTAAACGTCGCCCTTATCGTTAACGCCAAAAAACGAAGTGCCCCAACCATTGATGTTGTACAGTTCCTTCGAATCGTCAATAGTCCATTTTTTCATCTTTGCTATTTTGGGTTCTGTTATGTTTAATGCTTAATGCATCGGCCACTGTGAGGGGGGAAAGTCGGACAAGTCTGACTGGTCCGACAATTCTGACTGGTCCGATTTATCCCACAAGCCCGAC
>CAJPTO010000173.1 GCA_905373605.1 uncultured Prevotella sp. | reverse complement strand
GCCCTCCTCCTCGGGATAGAAGCGGAGGTTCTCCAGCAGCAGGGCTTCGCCCGGCTTCAGGGCCTCGGCCTCGGTGGAAGCGTTGGCGCAGTCCTTGGCAAACTTCACGTCAACGCCCAGCAACTCGGACACCTTGCCCACGATCTGGCCCAGGCTGAGCTTGGGGTTCACCTTGCCTTTGGGCTTGCCCATGTGGCTCATCATAATAACGGCTCCGCCGTCGGCCAAAATCTTCTTCAATGTGGGAAGTGCACCGCGAATACGGGTATCGTCGGTGATGTTTCCATTCTCATCCAATGGCACATTAAAGTCCACACGCACAATTGCCTTTTTGCCGGCAAAGTTGAATTGTTCTATTTTCATCTTACTATAAGTGTTATAAGTAATATTTTGTCTGAATTAACAAGCGCAAAGTTAATGAATTATCTTGATATTCAGTTCTTATTGGCGCAAAAATCACCATTATTGGTTAGGATGTGCATACATATCGTTGCTTGCAAGCATGGTTTGCAAAGCACACTTGCCAAATGCAGCAGGCACAAGGCCACTACTTGGCCTTGCCGCCAAACACGTTGTACGACACGTTTTGGGGCTTCCACTTGTCCTTGGGCTTAACATTCCCATCGGGATAGCCCAGAACAATGATGTTGAGGGGTATCATTGTCTGGGGCAACTGCAACACCTTTGCGATGGCGTTACAGCGTTCCATGCTGGGATAAGCCCCTGTCCACACAGTTCCAAGCCCCATGCCATGAGCCGCCAACAAGATGTTTTGGGTGGCAGCAGAGCAATCTTGCACCCAGAATTCGCGTGCTTCGCCCTCTAGAGCCTTGTCCATGTCGCCGCAAACCACGATGGCCAGCGGCGCTTCCTTGGCGTATTCGGCATGCGGATTGGCCTCGGCAAGGCTTGCCAGAACCTGCTTATCGGTGACAACCACAAAGTGCCAGGGCTGCTTGTTCACGGCCGAAGGGGCAGCCATGCCTGCACGTAGCAGCTTCTCCACCTTGTCGTTCTCCACCGCTTTGTCTTGATACGACCGAACAGATGCACGCGAAAGGATGTTGTTGTAAACGGCATCATCGCCAGAGGGGCTTGACTTTGCAGGCTCGCCACCCTTTGCCAGCTGTACGCTTAGGAACACTAATGCCACGGCCAGCACTACATTGAGAATGGATGAAATCTTCATTGTTTTTGTTTTTTGTTTAACGGAGATGAATATTGACTGTACTTGAACAGCGAACCCGTGGGGCAAACGAAGCGACAATAAGGCCTGGGCATCACCATCGACAGCAAAACGAAGGCCACGGCTATGACAATGGCCACCCAAGAGGCCTGCTGGAAGATGAAAGCCGAAAAGGGTTCGTAGGCTATCCAGTCGAACCAAACGCCCGTCCAAAGGCAAAGCATCAGCACAACCCAAAGCAATTGCCTCAACAGGTCGAGCCGCTTGGCCGTCTTAGGCTTCATCTTTATCTTGAAACCAATGGCTTTGCCTGCCAACTCTTGCAACGAACCGTAGGGACAAACATTGGTGCAATAATACGATTTCTTGCCGAAAAGTGGATAGACGAACGCTGTTACGAGCATAATGGCAGGTGCTAGCAGAGCCAAGACGTTGATGCCGTTGGACATGAAGCCCACCATAGAGGTGTAATTGAGGAATGTGCCGCACCAGAAGCCCAATATCGCCACGTTAAGCACGTGTTGTGCCAAGCGATAACGCCTGTCCTTAACCCATAACGGCAGTATGGCGGCCAACAACACCACAGCTAGGGCCGCCAACGACTTGGCGGAAAGGTCCAGTTTGTCCCAAATACCGGGCTTGACAGTGGCTTTGGCCGCGTATTGCAAGCCTCGATGCACGTTGTCTACAATGGCTTTCGACGAGAATGTGGCACCACTAACCGCATCCACCTGCATGCGCTGCGCCTCTTCTATCGACTTGCCGTTCCATTTGGTGAGCAACAGCGAAGCTTCTTCGAAGAACTCGGGCGTTTCGGCATTGTCCAGGGCCTTAATCCCAACCACGCGGTCGTCTTTGATCGTTATTTCGAGTGGCACGGTGCCACCATATCCAATAATGTCTTTGCCTAAGGGCGTTGTGTTTACCACCACCGACCCATCGGCCAGCGTCTTAATGGTGTCGCCACCAGCCGCCGTCACTTTCTTTTCTTGTCGCAAATCGTGGCCTAGCGCCTTGCCATCGCGGCGAATGCTCACGGCCAAAACCAGCAGGAAACAAGTTACAAGGCTCAGTATCTGCTGCCATTTCGTTGTTTTTGTCATTTTTTCTATCTGATGTTCGTAATCCAAATGGTTGGTTCTTTCATGCGCCGTCATCCGTGAGATAGGGCGTTTTGTCGGCTATTCCTGCCTCGCGCAAGGCCTCCTTGCGCTCTACGCAAGTGCCACATGTGCCACAATGCACGTCGCCACCCTTATAACACGACCATGTTTCGGCATAATCGATGCCCAAAGCCGCGCCGCGACGCGCGATGTCGGCCTTACTGATGTTGGTATATGGTGCCACGACACGCACATTTGCGAATGTTCCTGCCGCAACGGCGGCATCCATCGTGGCAATAAACTCGGGACGGCAATCGGGATAGATGGTGTGGTCGCCGCCATGATTGGCAATGAGCACCCTGTCAAGGCCATTGCTCTCGGCTATTCCAGCCGCAACAGCCAACATAACGCCGTTACGGAAGGGCACAACCGTAGAACGCATGTTCTCTTCGTCGTAACTGCCGTCGGGAATGCTTGCGCCGCTCTCCAACAAGCTGCTCTTAAAGTGCTGATGCATGAAACCAAGGGGGACAACAATGTGCGGAATGCCCAGTCTTTTACAATGTAAGGCCGCAAGGGGCAACTCGTTGTGGTTGTGATTGCTGCCATAGTCGAACGATATGCCCAAGGCTATCTCGTCTTTAAAGTCGTATAGCAAGGTGACGCTGTCCATTCCGCCGCTCACTACGATTACCGATTTCTTCATTTATTTCACTCTGTCATTAATAAAAATGCGCATTATAATCCCTACAAATATGGATACAAACACCAAAATCGCCAAAACACCATGCCTGAAAACTACCCGAACAAGATGCGCAAGGCCTCTTCCACCTTGCGAACGGGGTGAAGATGGATGCGATAACGCGAGGGGTCGATGCCCGAAAGGTTGTTTTTGGGTATCACCATATCGGTAAATCCCAGCTTCTCGGCTTCGGCAATGCGCTGTTCAATGCGGTTAACGGGGCGCACTTCTCCGCTCAATCCCACCTCGCCTGCCATGCACCACTCCTTATCTATGGGCGTATCCACATTGCTGGAGAGCACGGCGGCGATGATACTGAGGTCCATTGCCAAGTCGGTTACGCGCAAGCCGCCGGCGATGTTCACAAAAACGTCTTTCTGTATGAGCTTAAATCCCACACGTTTTTCAAGCACAGCCAAGAGCATGTTCAGTCGGCGTTGGTCGAAACCTGTGGTGCTGCGCTGCGGAGTGCCGTAAGCAGCGGTTGAAACCAAGGCTTGCGTTTCAACCAAAAACGGCCTTACACCCTCGATGGCACAGCTTATGGCGATGCCAGAGAGCCCTTCGTGGTCGCGGGTGAGCAACAACTCACTGGGATTAGACACTGGCCGCAACCCGTTTTGCTGCATCTCGTAGATGCCCAACTCGGAAGTAGACCCGAAACGGTTTTTGATAGACCGCAATATGCGGTACATGTAATGTTGGTCGCCCTCGAATTGCAGCACCGTGTCCACGATGTGTTCCAGTATCTTAGGCCCTGCCAGAACCCCTTCTTTATTGATATGCCCGATGAGCAGCACAGGAACGCCCGATGTCTTGGCATACCTAAGCAACGCCGATGCACACTCGCGCACCTGAACAATGCTGCCTGGAGAACTGTCGATGGCCTCGCTCTCGATGGTTTGAATGGAGTCTACGATGAGAAGGTCGGGTTGCACATCCTCCACTTGCATCAAAATCTTCTCCAATGTGTTTTCACTCAACACGATGACATTGTCGGCCACGCTCTCTTCAATGCGGTCGGCGCGCATCTTCAGCTGGTGAGTACTCTCCTCGCCACTGACATAAAACACGCGTTTTTCGGGCATGCGCAAGATGGTTTGCAGCACAAGTGTGCTCTTACCGATGCCCGGTTCGCCGCCAAGCAGCACGATGGAGCCGCGCACAAGTCCGCCACCAAGCACCCTGTTGAGTTCTTCATCGTGCAAATCAATGCGCGGTTCGTCTTTGGCTTGTACTTTCGAGATGGGCGTAGGCTTGTTCTTCGATGCGGCCGCACCCACACCAATAGCCGCTTGTCGCCGCCCATTCGCTGGAGAAACGGGTGCAACACGTATCTCTTTTGCCGTATTCCATTGCCCACAACTGGGACATTTGCCGAACCATTTACCCGACTCGTGCCCACAATCGCTGCAAACATATGCTGTCTTATCTTTTGCCATGGCCTACAAAATTACAAAAATCTTTCTTTTCCCAACAAAATTATTGCTAAATTTGCATTGGCGAAACACCGCCGCTGAGCCGTTCATGCAAACGGCGAACAACGTATTCAACAGCAAACACCCATACGAATGACAATAATCAACATCCGCACGCTGGCCGTTGCCGCAATGGCTGCCATGCTCTTTGCCTGCAACAGCAAGGGAAAGGCACCGCAAACGCAAGGCAAAAACCATGCGCCGGACGACTCCACACTGAAGATTGCCGTGATGCCCACGCTCGATTGCCTGCCGCTTTACGTGGCAGAAGCAACGGGATTGTTTGGTGAAGAACGCCTGAACATCAGGCTGATGAAGTATACCGCGCAGATGGATTGCGACACGGCCATGCTTCGCGGCAGGGTTCAAGGCGCGTTTACCGACCTGGTTCGCGCCAACCGACTTCGCCAAAAGGGAGCAAACCTATACGAAGCAGGCGCAACCAACCTGCATTGGCAACTCATCAGCAACCGCAATGCTCGCATAAAAGACGTGCGACAACTGGGAGATAAAATGGTGGGGATGGCACGTTTCTCGGCTACCGACTTCTTAACGGCCGACATCATCGACCGAAGCAAGCCCAAGAACGAGGTGTTTCGCATTCAGGTTAACGATGTGTTCATACGCTTGGGGATGCTCACTAGTTACGAGATTGATGCGGCTTTCTTGCCCGAGCCACAGGCTTACGTGGCAACAATGGCCAATAACGTGCTGGCCAACACACGCGAAAAAGACCTTTGGCTGGGCGTTGCCGTGTTCAGCATGGCAAAAAAAGACAAGAAAATAGTGAACAAAGCCCTGCCTGCATTCACAAAAGCATACAACAAGGCTTGCGACTCGCTTAACATCAGGGGTATACAACACTATGCCGACCTGCTTAAAACCCACTACATGCTTAACGACGCGGCCATAAAGGCATTGCCCAAGACTGCGTTCGCCAAGCTTACACCCGTTAGAGAGAAAGACAAAAACGCCATTAAAGACTTCCCAACACAATGATTACAGACGACATAAATAATATCAACTGGAGAATTGGGCCCGAACAAGACAGCATCCCGGGACTTATCTTCCTCACTAAAGAACTGGGCGAGGCGCTGAACAGAATGCGAAAAGAGCTTAACGACTTTGGCCAAAGGGCTTACTACGAGCGTCTGGAAAGCATCGAGGAAGACTATCGGCTGATGAAAGCATTCGTGAAGCAGGGGGGGGACGACCCCAAACGAGAGGAACTCTACAACAGTTTGCTCAAAAGGCTCTACCACCTGCAATGCGACTCCATCATCATGCGCAGGAAACAAAACGCATCGGGGCTGAACTATTACTCGCCTTTCGCCGTTGCACGCATGCCACTCGAAGACATTCGGCAGCGACTGGAAAGCTTTGTGCAAGACGCTGCACTGCTTTCGCTCGACCCCACGGCAACGGATGGTGACAAGAAAAAAGCCATCTACGCCGAACATCACGAACTGACAACGGCTCTTTTCTATCACCTGATGACCGACACGCATTGGAACGAGGAAACAAAAACGTTCTACCAAGAACTGCTTCTCTCGCCAACCATCGATGCCAACGATGCACAACTGCTCACCAGTGCGTTGCTCTTGGCCTTGCTCTTGGCGTTCGATGCACGCAAATTTGCTACCCTTCTATACCTCTATCAATACGCCACCGACCCACAAGTGAAGCAAAGGGCACTGGTGGGATGGGCACTTACGCTGCCGAAAATAGAGATAACGCTTTATCCCGACTTGGCCGAACAGCTGCGAAAGACAATCGGTTCCAAAGCCGTTCAGCGCGAATTGCTCGAACTGCAATACCAAGTGGTGTACTGCATTGATGCAGAAAGGACAACACAAGAGATTAATCGCGACATCATGCCTACGATGATGCGCGGCCAAAACATCATGATGGGAAACCCCACCGACGAAGATAGGCTGCAAGACATCATCAACCCTGGGGCTGAAGAGCAGGCCATGGAAGAGCTAGAGAAAAGCTACATGCGCATGATGGACATGCAAAAGAAGGGCGTGGACGTGTACTTCGGAGGCTTCTCGCAAATGAAGCGCTTCCCCTTCTTCAACAAAGCCAGCAATTGGTTTGTGCCGTTCTATCCCGAACACCCCGAGTTGACGCCCCTTGAAGGGCTTGACGAGAAGCGAATAGAGCAAAATCTCTTTGAGCACAGCTCGTTTTGCAACTCCGACAAGTACTCATTGTCGTTGGCCATGACCATGATTTTGAAGCAAATCCCCGACGAGATAAAACAAGCCATCAACGCCAATGGCATCGAGATACAGGGGTATATGGAGATGGACAAGCAAAATC
>CAJPTO010000172.1 GCA_905373605.1 uncultured Prevotella sp. | reverse complement strand
GATTACAGGTAAGAAGGCAATGGTTGGCAACAACGTGTCGCACTCGAAGCACCGCACAAAGCGCAGCTTCGACGTGAACTTGTTCAGCAAAAAATTCTACTATGTAGAAGAAGGCTGCTGGATAAGCTTGAAAATCAGTGCCGCAGGATTGCGCCTCATCAATAAAGTGGGTCTTGACGCAGCACTTAAGCAGGCTGTTTCTAAGGGCTTCTGTGATTGGAAAGACATTAAAGTTATAGGAGAATAATTATCATGGCAAAGAAAGCTAAGGGTAATAGAGTGCAGGTTGTTCTGGAATGTACAGAAATGAAGAACAGCGGCTTGGCTGGAACAAGCCGTTATGTTACAACCAAGAACAGGAAGAACACGCCTGAACGTATGGAACTAATGAAGTACAATCCAATCATGAAGAAGATGACGCTTCATAAGGAGATTAAGTAACAGTTTTTAATTATACAATACAATGGCAAAGAAAGTAGTTGCAACCCTTCGTGACGGCTCTAAAGACGGACGCGCTTACACCAAGGTTATCAAAATGGTGAAAAGCCCTAAGACCGGCGCATACATCTTCGATGAGAAGATGGTTCCCAACGAAGCAGTAAAGGACTTTTTCAAGAACTAATTCAGCTTTCAACCTGCGCGTTGAAAGTATCGCATCATATCAAGGGAGGGCGCTTTGGCGTTCTCCCTTTTGTGGTTTGTGTTGGGGCAGGTAAAGCTTATGGCGTAGTATGGCATGGTGCTTTGTCCACTACAAGCTTCTTGTACTCCGCACTGCGAGCGTCTTGTATCCGCTGTGCGAGCATCTTGTGTCCGCAGTGCGAGCGGCAACCAACATCTAACAGTGAGCTGCACACTCGTTGGCAAACCAAATCATAACACGAATTCATCTTGAATATAGAATGAGTCTTACTCCTTGGCGGATTTTTTTATGGCCCAAAAGAGTTGGATTTGGAGACGCTGGGAGGAATACAATGCTCAATCGTTTTAAAGATTTGCATCGGTTTGAGTGATTTCCACGCGTGGCCCGTCACATTTTGTTGCGCTGTATAGTGTGTTCTGTTGATTAGCGGGTAGTGTGTTTTGTGAGGATTTCCCCAATAACGATACATCACCCTTAGCATTAGAATTAGTCCAAATCTTCTCTACATGTTATGAAACACTTCTAAATACATTTCCATTATATGTGGCTGCTGTGTACTATGCTGAGAAGGGGATGCATCCTATTTGCGATAAAAAACTCGAAAACATTTGGCCGTTATCGAAAAAAACGCTACCTTTGCACCGCATTTGAGACAATGCCCCGTTAGCAATGGCGAGGAAAGGCCGATATGGCTCAGTTGGTAGAGCAATTCATTCGTAATGAATAGGTCCCCGGTTCGAGTCCGGGTATCGGCTCAAATGCGGTAATAGCTCAGTTGGTAGAGCACTAGCTTCCCAAGCTGGGGGTCGCGAGTTCGAGCCTCGTTTACCGCTCTTGGCAATTAAGCAAAAACAATATTTTCTGTAGGTATATATAGGTGGAGGAAGAAGCGTGGGCGCGTTTCTTTTTTTCTTTTTGGCGTTTCAGATGTCCGTTTTGTGTACATCTGAAATTAAATTTTCAAGTGCTTCAACATTTCTATTACAATGCTTTCTTATTCTAGAAAAAAGAATTAATTTTGCATTATGATTCAGGACGAATTGTAAAAGACTTTTTTATTAATTATCATTTTTTAAGTCATTATGCAAAAAAGATTGTTTTTTCTGTTTGCCATTGTGATGTTCCTCACATCCCCCCTCATGGCACAGGTTACAACATCGGGTATCAACGGAAAGGTTGTTGCCGGCGGTGAAGACGTCATTGGAGCCACAGTGGTGGCTGTCCATAATCCGTCAGGAACTCGCTACAACGGCATAACCAACGAGAAGGGGCGCTACTCCATACAGGGTATGCGCGTGGGAGGACCCTACACCATCACAATCTCGTACGTAGGATACAAGAACGAAGTGGTCGAGAACATCCATTTGGCTCTCGGCGAAGCAAGCGTTTTTAACGCCGACCTCAAGGAAGACGCCACATTGCTGGGCGAAGTTACCGTTACGGGAAAGGCTGGCGTGGGAGCAACGGGAGCTTCAACGCAGTTCTCCAAGGCACAAATAGACAATACGCCCACTGTTAACCGCAACATCTACGATGTGGCAACACTTTCGCCGCTGGTGAAAGCCAACAAGAAAGGCGGCATCACCATCGCAGGAACAAACAATCGTTACAACTCGTTTCAAATAGACGGTATGGTGAGCAACGACGTGTTCGGACTATCAAGCGGCGGTACTATTGGCGACCAAACCAACGTGAACCCCATCGCACTTGACGCCGTTGAACAGATACAAGTGGCCGCTTCACCTTTCGACATCCGCCAAAGCGGATTTACTGGCGGCGCAATAAACGCCATCACCAAGTCGGGAACGAACGAATTTAAGGCCACGGCCTACACCTATTACACGGATGAGAACCTCTATGGGCGCTGGAACCAAAACACAGGACTGAAAGAAAAGTACCAGAACGAGTCGACAAAAACCTTCGGAGCAACCTTTGGCGGACCAATCGTGAAAGACAAACTTTTCTTCTTTGCCAGTGCAGAGTATAAGGATAACACTTACCCCGCCACTTACTATGCCGGTGCTCCTGGTTATTTCATGACCACAGACATGGCTAAGGCCATTGCCGACAGATATGAGAAAATAACGGGCATAAGGGAAGATTACAGCCGCCCCGACATCACTTCGGAGGCTTTCTCGTTGATGAGTCGCATCGACTGGAACATAAACACGAACAACAAATTCTCGCTCCGTTACCAGTTCAGCACATCGTATAAAGATGAGTTCAGCTCTGGCTACAACACCTATAATTTCGTTAACAGCGGCTACAAACGCAACAACCATATGCATTCGTTCGTTGCAGAGCTCAACTCGCACCTTAGCCGCTCGCTGTATAACGAGCTTCGTGTGGGGTTGACTTTGGTTCGTGACCGCCGCGACATTCCATATCGTGCACCATTGGCTAACATCTCCTCGGCAGGTGTTTACGACCCAGCGACAGGAACTGAAGCAGCAGGTGACAATACCGTGAATATCGGCACCGAATTGTCTTCGGGACTTAACGCCCTAGAGCAGAACATCTGGGTGCTTGAAGACAATCTCTCATGGTATCTAGGCAATCACAACATTACATTTGGTACGCATAATGAGCTATACGACATGAAAAACGCCTTCATGCAGGCCTTTACTGGGCAGTATGGCTACAATGGCATTATAGCATTTATGACCGACAAGACCAACCAGTTCACTTGGAATTATGCCGACCGAAACATAACGGGCACAAGGGAATGGAAAACGCCCTTTAAGAGTGGGCAAGTGGGTTTCTACGTTCAGGATAAGTGGGATCTGAATACGCTGTTGCAATTCACTTACGGCATTCGTTTCGACATTCCTTTCTACCTTAACAGCCCTTCTACCAATGCAGAGTTTAACGCCAGCGACTTTTCTTCCAACTACGATGCTGTTGTTGGCCGTAAACCAAAGTCGATGGTGATGTTCTCACCGCGTTTGGGCTTCCGCTGGTACACAAACGAAACGCATAAGACGATGTTACGCGGCGGACTTGGCATTTTCAACGGCCGAGCTCCATTTGTTTGGATTGAAAACGCGTGGGCAAATACGGGTGTAGAACAGAAGGGTGTGCAAATTAGGAACAACGCTCCTTCGTTCGAAAACTTCAAGAATGATGCCGAAGCTGCTGCAGCCACAGCGCAGCCTAGCGATGCAACTAAGCCTAACATTGCAACAGTGGCGCATAATTTTAAGTTCCCGCAGGTGTTCCGCGCCAACTTGGCTTGGGAACAACAGCTGCCCTGGGACATGAAGTTTACCTTGGAGGGCCTTTACTCGAGAAACCTCAACAATGTTTGGTTTGAAAACCTTGCACTTGTTAACGATGGCAAACGGGTTTACGCCGTTGAAGGAGCAGAAAACTCATCGACCATCTTCTATGCCAGCAAACCTGGAAGCTATAATAGCATCATCAACATGAGCAACACCAACAAGGGATACAGCTATTCGATTAGCGCACAGGTGGAGAAATCATTCAAGTTTGGACTAGACCTCATGCTGAACTACACCTTTGGCCGTTCGTATTCGGTACACGATGGAACATCATCGGTGGCAATGTCTAACTGGGGCTATTATTATAGCGTAGACCCCAACGAACCCGTGCTGGCTGCTTCTATGTTCGACGTGCCTCATCGCGTTGTTGCTACGGTAAACTACAACAGTAAACGCTATGGCAACGGACGATGGCAAACACATGTAGGCCTTACTTACAATGGCGCATACGGGCAACGTTATAGCTTGACAATGAACGAAGGCCGTGGAGCATCGTACAATGGCGACTATCGTAGCGGCAACACACTGTTGTACATCCCAACCAAAGAAGAATTGACGAAGATGAACTTTGTGGATAAGAAGAACAAAGCAGGCGTGGTGACAGAAACCGCGGATGCACAGCGCGCGCAGTTCGAACAATGGATTGAAGGCGACAGCTATGCAAGCAAGCATCGTGGGCAATATGCCGAACGCAACTCACACCTCACACCGTGGGAGAACCGTTTCGACCTGCATATTTCGCAAGACTTCTATTATCTCAAAGAACGCGGCAGCAAGGTTGAATTGGTGTTCGACATCTTGAATGTGGCCAACCTGCTGAACAAGAACTGGGGCACTACCTATTCTTCGGTATACAACATCAACAAGTTGCGCGTTGCGGGCACTGCTGATGGAACAGCGGCTAACACGAAAGTGGCTTCGTTCCAGTACTTCGACAATGTGCCCTACGTTAGCGATGTTGCTAGCCGATGGCATGCACAAATAGGTTTGCGCGTTACGTTCTAAGCAACAACAATGAAACAAGCAGCGGCCGTATGCAGATAATGCATGCTCCTCGAAGGCTGTTATAAACAAAAGTGGACACGCCAAATGGGGCGGTGTCCACTTTTTTTGTTATCTTTGCAGGGTATAAAAAGGATACATAACATGCATATCGATTTCAATAACTTGGAAGAAACTCGGATAAATGGCTTTAAGGGTGGGCATGGCGACATGCTGATGCGTGCATTCGTCGACAGCAAGTGCCGGATAATGCGCAATGTTTTGAAGCCAGGCGCGGCAAGCGGACTGCATAAACATGAGGGAAATTGCGAGGTGGTGTTCGCACTGGGCGGCGAAGGAACATTTTATTGCGACGGCCAGAAAGAAACGTTGCTGCCCGGACAGGTGCATTATTGCCCGATGGGACACGAACATTATTTTGAGAACAACGGCATCGAAGACTTCGTGTTCTTCGCCATCGTTCCAGAACACCATTGATTGACCTGCCTAAAAAGTGCTTGGATCTGCGCCTAACCATTCCTACAATCGTCTTCCCATAATAAATTAGCCAGCTTGAAACGTTTACATAGCCCGCTCATCATCCTGATGCTCCTTCTGATGCTTGCTGCATGCAACCACAAGAAGCAGAACCAGCCGGTGGAAACGCCGTGGGGCACAACGCTTGGTGCTGATACTGCGGTGGCAACCAATGGCACTTTCTCGCTAAGCGACATCATCCGCAATGGCGAACTCATCATGCTAACCCTTACTGGACCGGAGAATTATTACGACTATCACGGCCGCGGAATGGGCTTGCAATATCTTCTTTGCGAACGATTTGCCAAGTCGTTGGGCGTTTCGCTGCGCGTGGAGGTGTGCAAAGACACGACCGAAATGGTGGAGAAACTGAAGAATGGCGAGGGCGACTTGGTGGCTTTCTTCTTGCCAAAGAGGGTGGGGGGCGTTGCCTTTTGCGGACCAATGCCTGCTTCGGGCAACGCGCAATGGGCTGTGCAAAAGGGAAATGAGGAACTTGCCGACACACTTAACCGATGGTTCAAACCCACGTTGCTGGCAAAGATTAAGGCCGAAGAGCAGTTCGCGCTGTCTTCGCGCAGCATAACGCGCCATGTTTATTCGCCCATGCTCGACCGAAAGGCAGGCATCATCTCGCAATACGACCATCTTTTTCAAAAGTATGCGCCCACCGCTCGATGGGATTGGCGGTTGTTGGCGGCGCAATGTTATCAGGAATCCACCTTTGATCCACAGGCTCGTTCGTGGGCTGGCGCAAGGGGACTGATGCAAATCATGCCCGCCACGGCAGCCCATTTGGGTTTGCCGGCCCACCAAGTGCACGAACCAGAACCCAATGTTGCGGCGGCAACAAGGTTGATACGCGAACTGGATGGAAAGTTTAACGACATCGGCGACCGCATGGAGCGCATCCGTTTTATCCTGGCTAGCTACAATGGCGGCCCCGGACATGTGCGTGATGCGATGGCTTTGGCGCGCAAGTATGGTCGAAACCCACAGCGTTGGGAAGAAGTGGCACCCTTTGTGTTGCGATTAAGTACGCCCCAGTTCTACAACGACCCCGTTGTGAAGAATGGATATATGCGCGGTAGCGAAACGGTAGACTATGTTGAGCGCATTGGCAATCGCTGGCAACAATACATGGGAATGGCTTCTGGTGGCATATCAGGTAGCTATGGCTCGATGGTTCCGCAACGTGCAACGAAGAAATATCGCTTTCACCTCTAGTTAGTAGCCCTTTCCCCTTACTTGTTTTAGAAGAACATCCCTGTGTTTTCGCATTCCAATGATAATTTAAAAGCTATTTTTTTTCATCTTCGTTATTCTAAATAGCATATCTATGTCGATATTAATATTGCCTCATACTTAAATTTCGGCATATAGTTTGGTAATCCAAAAAAAAGTGTTACCTTTGCACCGCCTTACCATAAAGGCCGTCATTAATAAAGGAGAGATGGTAGAGTGGTCGATTACAGCAGTCTTGAAAACTGCCGTACCGAGAGG
>CAJPTO010000171.1 GCA_905373605.1 uncultured Prevotella sp. | reverse complement strand
GGCAAAGGTAGGGAACTAGTAACAATATAAAATGCGGCTTATTTGGGATGCTTACTAACTGGAGATGACATAACAGAACACCAACAACAGATTGATAAATAGAAGTATCAACGCATCTTCGGGAGAAGACTTCGCCCAATCAAAACAAATCCAAATACATCATGCTGCGCTTTTCCTATTGCTTCTCTGCGGTGGTTGATGCAACGTTCCGGTTAAGGCGAACGTGCAAGGCCAAACTTGCCTGAGCATTTCATGGGGAGATGACACCCTTTCGCTGACACGGGAGGGGAACCGTCGCCTCGCATGTTTTTAATGTACCTACTTCTTTTTAATTGTCCGAACTTACGTAGTTAAATGAATACTCTGATTTCCAAATCTGCTTGTGATTGTTGCAAAAGTAGTTTGTTTTTATAAAAAAGCCAAGAAAAAAATGAAATAATCTGCCAAAAAACACAAAAAATAACACATCTGCAAACAAAAATGATAAAATATGCACTAAATATCAATTAAATTGGTTTAAATCGCCGTTCGTTTGAAATTGAAAGTAGTTGTCGATTTTAAGTTTCGGTTTATCATGCCGGCGAAATGAATAACGTTGATGCATGTGCAAGTTTTTTTTGAAACATGTTGTTTCTGGATGGGTATAATAATTCATAAAAAGGCACAATTATAGTCCAAAAGATTTGCTCTTGGAAAACAACTGCCTTTGAAATACGGCGCATGTGGCACCATCTTGTGAAGCCGACACTGGCCAACAGCTCACCACAGGCCTATTTGTAGCAGCAATACAAGCATCTGGTAGCCGCACTACAAGCATCTGGTAGCCACACTACAAGAGCCTGGTAGCACCAGTACAAGGCCCTTGTAGCCGCAGTACCAGCTGCATGGTACCCACAAACATGGCACAAGCGCGTTGGAAAACAAAACGAGAAAACCATTCTTCTTATGCTATAAACCCAAACGCAGGCTAGCATGTACGCCCTAAAATCATTTCTTATTGGCTGTGAAGGCACAGCAAGGAAAAGACATTATGCCAATGCACACGCCTACCCTCAACGCCAATACTCCAATTTTCGTCGAGCACCAAACACCTTGCCATGTGCTGTCATGAAATAACGCTTTGTCCAATTGCCGTGCTTGTCGAAGTTGCAGTACCTGTAATGCACCTTGTTGGTCTTGTTGCCCGACCACACCGGCACACACATATACATGGCTTTGGGATTGCTATCTTCGAGTATATAATCCGTCAGTTGGCCCTTGTCGTCATACTTAAACTGGCGATATTCTGTGCTGACATTCGGGCATATTCTTTTTACCATGCTTTTTCGGCCTTGCGCATCATAGGCGTATTCATACTTATCCTCCACCTCTCCCTTTGCATCGTATCGGGTATAGCCCATCAGCCGACTGCCATCGTAAACGCAACTATCATCCAAAGAAAACATTTGCTTCAGCCTGTCCCCACTCATTTCCATTCTTTCCATTCTACGACATCGCCCCTGCGCATCGTAAAAGAACTTGCTAACAAACATCGCAGCACTGTCTCGCCTCCACGTCATGGGTTGTCTCACCTCTAAAAGCGAATCGGATATGATGTAATCATAGGTGTATTCTCCCCGTTTGCGGCCTTTCCTAAAATGTTCTTCAAGCCGCAAATATCCTTGTTCGTCGTAATGGTACACCGTTTTCCATCCTCCAAAACTTTTTTCTACCACTTTCTTAAGGCCACGGGTAGAAACCTTTTGGGTGCAATACGTGTCGAAGTCTTGGGCATGAGCCAATGTAGCTGTCCCCATTAGAAGCAACAATGTAAAAGCAATTCTCTTCATCGCAACAAAGGTTTTGGTGGATTGTTGTTATGTTTATGTTCTTTGTTTACCAATCTTATGAACCAAGCTTGTTGGTTTGTTCAGACTAATCACTCCCCTCACCCATCGAAAGCAAGCCGCAGGTGGGGCTTTTTCAGCTCGTCCATGATGTTGGCGGGTGGGCGTTGCGCCTCCAATTCGCACTTCATGAAATCGAAGTAAGGTGCGGCATGCTCGAAAAATTGGTAATATCCCCGACAAAGATAGTTAAGCCCGGGCTCGTTGTAGCGGTCGCGTACAAATCGGTTTTTGGGGCATTCGCCATGACATGCGAAACGGAAACGGCACTCCTTGCACTGCCGCGGCAAAAGAACGTTCTTCAGTTTTGCAAAGTCTTTCTGGCGTGGCGAGTTCATCATCTCGTAGATGGTCTTGTCTTTCAGGTTGCCGAGCCTGTATTCTGGGAACACGAAATGGTCGCAGGCATACACGTCGCCGTTAAATTCCATCACGCCGGCATGCCCACATTCGGGGGCCATTGTGCACACACCAGGCGGCACACCCATCCAATTGGCCAGCGTGGCATCGAAGAGTTGCACGTAATATTCGGCCACATCATGGCGCACCCACTCATCGAAGATGGTGCAAAGAAAGTTGCCCCACTGCTCGGGCGTCACCGAAAAGTCGGCCAAGGTGCCGCCCTCGTACATGCCAGGGGCAAGTTGCAGCCCGTCGTATCGAGTGACAATGCGTTCAACAATAGGCGTAAACTGGATGTAACGGCATTTTATCTCCTTAAAAAAGTGGTAGAAATCCAGCGGATAATCGGCGTTGAAATCGTTGACAACGGCCAGTGCGTTCCATTCCACACCATGCTTGTTGAGCAGGCGTATGCCCTGCATCACCTTGTGGAACGATGGCTTCCCCGAAGCCGTCTTGCGGTATTCGTCGTGAAACTCTTGCGGTCCGTCGATGGAAACGCCCACAAGAAAATTGCTTTCCTTAAAAAATCGGCACCATTCATCGTTGAGCAACGTTCCGTTTGTCTGTATGCAATTGTCTATTTGCCGCCCCCGAGCATAGGTGCGTTGCAGTTGCAGGGCCCGTTTATAAAAGGAGATGGGCCGCATCAGCGTTTCGCCGCCATGCCATGTGAAGAGCACCTCTGACGTTGTTTGCGCCTCGATGTATTCGCGCACGAACTTTTCCAACATCTCATCCGAGATGATGTGTGAGGGGCATTGGGCATAGAGCTTCTCTTTCTCCAGATAATAACAATATTTGCAACGGAGGTTGCAAAGCGAACCGGCTGGCTTCAACATGATATACATTGGGGAGCCGAACGGATTGATTGTTGCCATAACGGTTGTGTTGCGTTTATGTTTTAGCATTGCCCCACAGCTCACTTCGCCTTTGTGCAACAGCGGCGAGAGAAACGCGAGAACTTGCCCTCAAAGTTAAGGATAATATTTCTGAAAACGAACAACAAGCCAGAAGAAATAACGGAATGTGGCGATTGGCACAAACACTGCAATTGACCAAAAATGTTAAATCTTTAGGGTTAAGGGAAGAATATCCCCCAAAAAATTTCGTTGTTCTGTCAATTTTGTTGTACTTTTGCCTTCGGACACGCAGAAGGGAGCAACCCACATACAATCTACCACGCGGGCCAACCGTAACCCCAGCTCCCCCAGGCTGCCCAAACCATCAGGCGAAAGCCACCTTGACACAAGCCTAACGTACCTAAATTGATACATTACCACAGATGATATACATTGACTTGCCTTTTAACCAGACACGACAAATAACGTTTTACCTCGCCTTGGAGGAATTTGTGGCTCGACGACTAGACCTCGACGACTGTTTCTTCATGTGGCAAGTGGAGCCCACGGTGCTGTTCGGAAGAAACCAACTGGTGGAAAACGAAGTGAACATCGACTATTGCCGGCAACACGACATCAAGACTTTCCGACGCAAAAGCGGGGGCGGATGTGTATATGCAGACATGGGAAACGTGATGTTTTCGTACATCACCAAAGACGAAAACGTTAGCTTCACCTTCTGCCGATACCTAGGGATGGTGTCGAAAACGCTGCAAAAGCTGGGCATCCCTGCCGAAGCTAGCGGACGAAACGACATCTTGATACACGGCAAGAAGGTGTCGGGGAACGCCTTTTACCATGTCCCAGGCCGAAGCATCGTGCACGGCACAATGCTCTACGACACCAACATGCAACACATGGTGGCTAGCATCACGCCCACCGACACCAAACTGGTGAGCAAAGGCGTGCAAAGCGTGCGCCAACACATCGCCTTGCTCAAAGACTACACCGACATCTCACTGCCCCACTTCAAGGCTTTCGTCAGGCAAGAACTCTGCAACGAACAGCATGTGCTCAGCCTCAGCGACGTTGCGGAAGTGGAAGAGATAGAAAAGGAGTATCTCACACCCGACTTCATCTACGGGAACAACCCCCGGTATACGGCCATAAGAAAACAAAGAATTGAAAACGTGGGCGAGTTCGAGGTGCGCATCGAGATGAAAAAAAACATCGTGAAGCAGGTGAACATCATGGGCGACTTCTTCCTTACGGGCGACATCGACAACCGCTTGCTCGCCGTCTTGAGGAACATCCCCTACACCGAAGAGGCCATCAGGCAAGCACTGCCCCAAAGGGTGGACGACATCATCATGAACCTCAGTAAAGAAGACTTTATCAAACTTATCATTTAACATCCTAAACAATATGGAATACAAAAATACTTGCCTGCACGACAGGCACGTTGCACTAGGTGCACTGATGCAACCTTTCGCTGGTTACGACATGCCCATTCAGTATTCGTCCATCACCGACGAACACAACGCCGTGCGAAACCATTGCGGCGTGTTCGACGTTTCGCACATGGGCGAAGTGTACATCACGGGAAACGATGCCGAGAAATATGTTAACTACATCTTCACCAACGACATCGCTGGCGCACCAACGGGTAAGGTGTTCTATGGAATGATGCTTTATCCCGACGGTGGTACAGTAGACGACCTGCTGGTTTACAAACTGGGCGACAACGAGTTTTTCCTTGTCATCAATGCTGCCAACATCGATAAGGACGTGGATTGGATACGCCACAACGCCAAAGGATACGATGTGGCCATCTACCACTGCTCAGACTACTACGGGCAATTGGCCGTTCAAGGACCCGAAGCAGAGCAAGTGATGGAGGAAGTGCTGGGCTTGGAATGCAAGGAATTGGAGTTTTACACCGCTAAGGTTATTGCCGAAAACGGCGCAAACGTGATTGTAAGTCGTACAGGCTACACGGGTGAAGACGGATTTGAGATTTATGGGCCGCACGAGTTCATCGTTGAACAGTGGGATAAGCTGATGGCCAGCAAGCGTTGCACGCCTTGCGGACTGGGATGTCGCGACACCTTGCGTTTCGAAGTGGGCCTGCCGCTCTACGGCGACGAGCTAAGCAACGAGATTTCGCCCGTCATGGCTGGCTTCAGCATGTTCTGCAAACTGGATAAAGAAACGTTTATCGGAAAGGATGCCGTGGCCAAACAGAAAGCAGACGGCGTGGAAAAGAAAGTGGTGGGCATAGAACTGAAAGACAAAGCCATACCCCGACATGGTTACGACGTGATGAAAGACGGCGTGAAAGTGGGCGAAGTGACAACGGGCTACCATTGCATATCGGTGGACAAAAGCGTGTGCATGGCACTGGTAGACAGCCAATACGCCAAGTTGGGCACAGAACTAGACATACAAATTCGTAAGAAAACGTTCCCCGGAACAGTGGTGAAGAAACGTTTCTACGATAAACATTATAAAAAGTAACTTGTAAGAGGTGGAGTTGAAAAACCAAAACGCCTCAACAAAAATGAGTTCATAAGCCCAAGAACTCGTAAACTCAAGAACTCATAAACGCAAGAACTCATAAACTAAAAAACTTAAAATACAACTATGGCTAAATTTATTGAAGGACTCTATTACAGCGAGTCGCACGAATATGTACGCGTAGAGGGAGAATTTGCTTACATCGGCATCACCGACTATGCACAAAACGCACTGGGAAACGTGGTATATGTAGACCTTCCCGAAGTGGACGACGAAATTGAAGCAGGCGAAGACTTCGGTGCTGTGGAAAGCGTTAAGGCCGCCAGCGACCTCACTTCGCCCGTTAGCGGCGTGGTCGTTGAGGTGAACGAAGCACTCGACGACGAACCCGAGCTTATTAATAAGGACGCTTTCGAAAACTGGATCATGAAGGTGAAGTTGGCAGATGCCACCGAATTGGACAACCTGATGGACGCCAAAGCCTACGAAGCTTTCTGCAACAAGTAAGCCCCTAAAACCTTATAAAAACTATGCAATATAAGTTTTTCCCGCATACGGAAGCCGACATCAAGCAAATGCTCGACAAGATTGGCCTCCCTTCGCTTGACGCGCTCTATGCTGAGGTGCCCGAAGAGATACGCTTCCGCCGCGACTATAACCTGCCCAATGCCAAGAGCGAGATTGAAATAAGAAACTTCTTTGCCAACCTGGGCGGACAAAACAAGCAACTAACGGTGTTCGCTGGTGGGGGCGTGTACGACCATTACACGCCTTCCATCGTGCCCTACATCGTTTCGCGCTCCGAGTTTCTCACTAGCTACACGCCCTACCAAGCCGAAATATCGCAAGGCACGCTGCACTACATCTTCGAGTTCCAAAGCATGATGGCCGAACTTACTGGCCTCCCCATCGCCAATGCCTCGATGTATGATGGAAGCACTGCCACTGCCGAAGCCGCCATCATGGCCGTTGCATCGGCAAAGAAGGCCAACAAGGTGCTGGTGTCTGAAACGGTAGACGACAAGGTTCTTGCCGTTATACGCACCTACACCCACTTCCAAGAGGCTGAAATAGAAGTCATACCGGCCGAAGACGGCATCACTTCGCGCACCGCCATGCAACAAAAGCTGCAGCAAGGGGGCGTGGCTGGCGTGATTGTTCAGCAACCCAACAAGTATGGCATCATTGAAAACTACGAGGGATTTGCCGACGACTGCCACCAACAAAAGGCACTCTTCGTGATGAATAGCGTGGCTGCCGACCTCGCACTGCTGAAATCGCCGGGCGAACTGGGTGCAGACATCGCCGTGGGCGACGGACAATCGCTGGGCATCCCCATGAGCTTTGGCGGTCCATCGGT
>CAJPTO010000170.1 GCA_905373605.1 uncultured Prevotella sp. | reverse complement strand
AACGGCAAGCGCGCCTTCGTTCTCACACTACAAGCACGCGAACAGCACATCCGCCGCGAGAAAGCTACGTCGAATATCTGCTCCAACCAGAGCCTTATGGCTTTGTGGGCAACCATCTACCTCAGTCTGATGGGTAAGGAAGGACTGAAGGAGGCCGCGCAAATGTCGGTCGATGGGGCGCACTATCTCTATGAGAAGCTCATCGCTTCGGGTAAGTTCCAGCCAGCTTTCAACCAACCTTTCTTCAACGAATTCTGTGTGAAGTATGTTGGTGGAAGCCTTGATGAGCTGCAGCAACGCCTGCTCGACAATGGCATTCTGGGCGGCATAAAAGTGGCCGATGACGTGCTGATGCTCGCCGTAACCGAGAAAAGAACCAAAGAGGAGGTTGACCTCCTGGTTAGTTTAGTAACCAAATAATCCCGAGACAAGATGAACAACAAATTATATGGCAACTTGATATTCGAGCTTTCGCGCCCGGGATGTCGCGGTTTTCATTTGCCTGAAAACCCCTTTGGTAGCTATCCCGTAGACGAAAAGCTGAAAAGAACGGCCGACGCCGAGCTGCCCGAGTGCGACGAAGTGACCGTTGTGCGCCATTACACCAACCACAGCGGCAACAATTTCGGCGTAGACAACGGCTTTTACCCGCTGGGCAGCTGCACTATGAAGTACAATCCCGTTATCAACGAAGAGGTGGCTGCCATGCCTTCCTTTGCTAACTTGCACCCTGCACAGCCTGCCAGCACCTGCCAAGGCGCGCTGGCCGTGCTTTATGGCTTGCAAGAAGCCCTCTCAGAAATATCGGGCTTGCACACATTCACCCTCAATCCCTTTGCTGGAGCACAGGGCGAGCTTACGGGTTTGATGATTATACGCGCCTATCACCAGTCACGCAACGACACGAAACGCACAAAAGTGATTGTGCCCGACTCGGCTCACGGCACCAATCCAGCCTCGGCTGCCGTGTGCGGACTGGATGTTGTGGAGGTGAAAAGCACGCCCGAAGGCACTGTCGACACCGAACACCTGAAGCAATTGCTGGGCGACGACGTGGCGGCAATGATGATGACCAACCCGAATACCTTGGGATTGTTCGAGAAAGACATACCGGCCATCACCAAGATGGTGCACGATTGTGGCGGATTGATGTATTACGATGGCGCAAACCTCAACCCCTTGCTGGGCGAATGCCGACCGGGTGACATGGGATTTGACGTGATGCACATCAACCTGCACAAGACTTTCTCCACACCACACGGCGGTGGAGGTCCCGGCGCAGGCCCTGTTGGCGTAACAAAAGCCTTGCAACCATTCCTGCCTTCACCAATAGTAGTGCGCAAAGGCGACCATTACGACATCGAACAAAACGCTTTCGGCTTCGCTCCCGACACAGCCACGATGAACCTCGGAACCTTCTTTGGCAACTTCGCCACGCTGCTTCGCGCCTACACTTACATCCTAACCCTTGGCAAAGAAAACCTCAAGAATGTGGGTCCCTTGGCTACACTGAACGCCAATTACATCAAAGAGTCGCTCAAAGACGTGTACGACCTGCCCATCGAGGGGCTGTGCAAGCACGAATTTGTGTTCGATGGACTGAAGAACAAGGACACGGGCATACGCACAATGGATGTGGCAAAGGCCTTGCTTGACTATGGTTACCATGCGCCAACCATCTATTTCCCGCTGCTTTTCCACGAAGCCATGATGATAGAGCCCACCGAAACGGAGAGCAAGACTACCATCGATGG
This sequence comes from uncultured Prevotella sp., assembly GCA_905373605.1. Lineage (GTDB taxonomy): Bacteria > Bacteroidota > Bacteroidia > Bacteroidales > Bacteroidaceae > Prevotella. The sequence continues at coordinate 5,264 of CAJPTO010000170.1, read as the reverse complement.
GTTTATTGATGTGATGCGCCACATTGCACAGCAGGCCGAAAGCGACCCACAAAGGCTGAAAGACGCGCCACTGAACACGCCTATCGGTCGTGTTGATGACGTGTTGGCTGCCAAGCACCCCATAACAACCTATAAACAAAGCTGCGATGAACAAGTGTGATCTTTTGATTATAGGCAGTGGGCCTGGCGGTTATCGCACTGCCGAATATGCTGCACGCAAGGGCTTACAAGTGGTGGTGGTAGAGAAAGATCAGCCCGGTGGCACTTGTCTTAACAGTGGGTGCATCCCAACGAAGACACTTTGCAAGCATGCGGAGGTGGCCGACACTGTTAGAGAGGCCGAACAATATGGCGTTGCCATCAAAGACGCGGCCTTTAACATCGACATGCAAGCCGTGGTGGCACGCAAAGAAGAGGTGATCGGACGGCTACGGCAGGGCGTTGAACAGCTTATGTCGCTGCCAGACATCACCTTTATCAGGGGCGAAGCACGCTTCTCGGCCAACAAAACGGTGATGGTAAACGGCGAAGAATACACAGCCGACAACATCATCATCGCCACGGGGTCGTCGGCAAAGGTGCTTCCAGTGGAGGGAGCAAAGCTAAAAGGCGTGATAACGTCTACCGAACTGCTCTGCCTCGACCACGTTCCGAGAAGCCTTTGCATCATCGGCGCAGGCGTCATCGGCATGGAGTTTGCCAGCATCTACCGAAGTTTCGGAAGCGAAGTGACGGTGGTTGAGTTTCTTAAAGAGTGTCTGCCCGCACTGGACAGCGACATCGCCAAGCGTCTTCGCAAGCAGTTGGAGCAACGCGGCGTGCAGTTTGCACTGCAATCGGGCGTAACGAAGATTGAAACAGAAGGCGACAACCTGCGCGTGCACTATCAAAAGAAAGGCAAAGAGGCCTTTGCCGATGCCGAACTGGTGCTCATGGCAACAGGCCGCGCAGCAAACGTAACCGAACTCGGACTAGAAAACACCGACATCGACTACTCGCCGGCTGGCATTTCCACAGACGACAACATGCTTACCAACGTGCCTGGCGTGTATGCCATCGGCGATGTTAACGGCAAACAGATGCTCGCACACGCCGCAACGTTCCAAGGTTTCAGGGCTGTTAACCACATCGTGGGCCACACAGACCGCATCTTGTTCAACGTTGTGCCGGCAGCCATCTTCACACATCCCGAAGTGGGAAGCGTGGGATTGAGCGAAGACCTGTGCAAAGCGCAGGGCATGGCCTACAAGTGCCGCAAGGGTTACTACCGCTCCAACGGAAAAGCCAACGCCGGAAACGCCACCGAAGGAATGATTAAGCTGATGACCGACGAGAACGACCGCATTCTGGGATGTCACCTCTACGGCGAAAACGCAGCTTTCATCGCACAAGAAGTGGCCGTGCTGATGAACTTCGGCGCAACGCTCGCACAACTTGGCGAAATCGTTCACACGCATCCAACGCTTAGCGAGATATTGCAAGACATGGCGTTTATGCCTTAACGTTTTGCCCGAACGTTTCAGATGGAACGGGCTAATCGGATTGAAACAGTCTATTCAGATTGTTTTACTCTGATTAACCCGATTTCTTTGAATTGTCCTGAATGCTGGTTGATGAGTTGACTTGTTAACAAGATGACAAGTTGATGAGCTAAAGAGTTGATGAGTTAACAAGTTTAAGATGAGTTAAAGAGCTGATGAGCTAAAGAGTCAAAGAGTTGACGAATTGATGAGTTGACAAGTTACGAATTAACAATGCCATTCACCGCCCTGCAACAAGACATTTGGTTTAGCTCCTTAACCTCTCAACCCCTTAGCTACTTATCTCCTTTTCTCCTTTACTACTTATCTCCACATCTCCTTTACTCCTTATCTCCCCGTCCCCTTATCCCCTTTAATCCTTATCTCCTTTACATTCTCTCCACATCTCCCTTACTCCTTATCTCCTTATCCCCTTTATTCCTTATCTCCTTTACTCCTTTACTACTTCTCTCCTTTACTACTTCTCTCCACATCTCCCTTACTCCTTATCCCCTTATCCCCTTTATTCCTTATCTCCTTTACTACTTCTCTCCTCATCTCCTTAACTACTTTACTACTCATCTCCTTTACTACTCATCCCCTTTACTCCTCATCTCCTCAAAAAAAACGACATTTCAGCCAACAATTTTTCATTCCACCCTTTCAACTTTCGCGAATATTGCGTATCTTTGTCGCATAAAAAACCAAATTATGTTGACTTCAAAGAGATACACGCTACTAAAAGATCTAGTTTTACTAACCATCGCCATGTTCATCGGCAGCTTGGGATGGTCCATCTTCTTGCTTCCCAACCACATCACCACGGGTGGCATACCAGGACTGTCGTCCATTCTCTACTGGGGACTGAACATTCCGGTGCAAGTTACATTCCTAAGCGTGAACGGCATATTGCTACTCATAGCATTAAAAGTGTTGGGCTGGCAGTTCTGCCTCAAAACGCTCTACGCTGCCTTGATGTTCGCGCTTTTCAGCTATGTGGGGCAGCAGTGGATGGAGGGTTCCACCTTCTTGCAAGGCCAACCTTTCATGGCCATTGTGCTTGGCTCTGCCTGTTTGGGCAGCACTGTGGGCCTCGGATTGGCCTGCAATGCCTCGACAGGCGGCACAGACATCATTGCTGCCATGATAAACAAGTATCACGACATATCCCTTGGCAAAATAATCTTGCTGGTAGACATATCGGTTGTAACAGCCAGCTACTTCGCCTTGCACAATTGGGAAGAAGTGGTTTACGGCTACATCTACCTCTTCATCTTCTCCATTTGTGTAGACAAGGTGGTGAACATGATGCATCAGTCGGTGCAATTCTTCATCATCTCCGAGAAATACGAAGAAATTGGCCGCGCCATCAACGTCAACGCACAACGTGGATGCACCACCATCAGCGGCAACGGATTCTATTCGGGCCGCGAAGTGAAGATGCTTTTCGTGCTGGCTCGCCAAAACGAATCGTCAACCATCTTCGCCATCATCAACGAGATAGACCCTGCCGCCTTCGTTTCACAAAGCTCGGTGATTGGCGTTTATGGATTGGGCTTCGACAAGTTCAAAACAAAACGAAAGAAAAGGGTACTCAGCAATGAACCCAAACAAAGGCTAACGCAGGCCGAGAACGCGGCGCACACAGCAAGACAAACCGCAAAGGCATAGCCACAGCATCACCACTGCATACAACAAACAACAATTATAAACCGCTGTCTTGACGCATGTACCATCAAACAGCCATGCAGCCAAGGCAAAAAAGACAGAACAACAATGGAGCAGAACCAACCCACACCCTTTGAAATGGACCTGAAGCCCGAAGTGGCATCGGGTCAGTACTCCAATTTCGTGCTCATCTCGCACTCGCCAAGCGACTTCATCCTCGATTTCGCCCGCATTCTTCCTGGCATGCCCAAGCCCGAAGTGGCCAGTCGCATCATCATGACTCCCGAACATGCCAAGCGACTGCTCATGGCCATGCAAGAAAACATCTTTAAATTCGAACAAGAATTTGGAAAGATTAAACTGCCCAACGAGGGTTCACGTACCATCGCACCTTTTAACGTCGGCGGTAAAGGGGAAGCGTAAAAGGGAGTAAGGAGCTTTGACGAGTTGAGGAGATTGTGAGAACTTGAGGAGATTGTGAAGAGTTAAGGAGATTGTGAGGAGTTAACGAGTTAACAAGTTAAGCCGTATACTTAGTTGCTGAGCGGCGAACGGCCTTGTTGTCTTGCTAGCTTATCAATTCGTTAACTTGATAACTCGTTAAAATGACAACTCATCAACCAGTCAACTTAACAACTCCACAACTAGTCAACTCCTCAACTCCTCTCTTAGTCACCTAGTCAACTCCTCAACCAGTCAACTTAACAACTCCTCTCCTAGTCACCTAGTCAACTCCTCAACCAGTTAACTTGTTAACACGTCAACTAGGATTCGACTTAAGCAGAATGCTTTAAGGCATTAGCCATCTTTTCACCCTTTCACCCTTTCACCCTTAAAAGCCTTTTCCCCTTTACACGGCGTTAGCCCATCTTTTCACCCTTTCACCCCTTCACCTTTTCACCTTTAAAAGCCCCTTTCACCTTTAAAGTCTTTTCCCTTTGGCGCAAGAATTTTGGCAAAGGGTTTTATTCATTTTTTCCCTACCACTTTCCAAAAAAGCCGAATAATCGTTATAAAGTGTAATTAATTGAAAAATAATCAACGAAACATAATGCAGAAATAAAAATTTTCGCTTATCTTTGCAAACAAGAAGTTCACCACGTCCTTATCAAGTGCGTTGTCTTATAAAGGCATTCCATCCCTAAAAGGCAAGGTTTCAATGCCTAATGACAACAACTTCATATCGTTTGCGGTGCGGCACATCTTCTTATGGCCCACTTCTACAGCCATTGAGATTGTTTTTGCTAGTGCCTGCAAAATGACATAACTTATAATAAAATTTATCAATAACTTAAACTTTTACATTATGGACATCATTGGAAATTACAAAGACATCCTAACCAACAAGTATGCACAGTTTAAAGGCCGCGCAGGTCGTGGCGAGTTTTGGCAATTCGTACTGGTGAACTTTGTCATCAGCATTGTGTTCCAAATCCTTGTTAGGGTAGCAGGCCAAGGTAGCACCCTCGCTTTGGTGTTTTCCGGCATCCTTGGCTTGTATTCCTTGGCAATCTTAGTTCCGGGATTGGCCGTGAGCGTGCGTCGCATGCACGACATCGGTAAAGGCGGAGGATGGATTTTCATCAGTGCCGTACCTATCATCGGCGCCATTTGGTACATCGTCCTTTGCGTTAAGGAAGGTGAACCCACAGCCAACCGCTTTGGCGAACCGCAACCGTAAACGCACGTGCAACTAAAAACACTCTTCTGCCGGCAGATGCTTTGCAGCCCGACTGGCAGAAGAGTTTACTTTAGCTTTAGGCAAAAGGCCTAACACTACTAGCCCCAAATTGAAATGAATGGCCATAATATAACACGGCTTCATTCAACAAGACATACACACCACTAACAGAAAATTCTGAAACAGCTAAGCCGTTGCTCAACACACAGCATGGCAAACGCTGGTTCCAAGCCACTATTATGCACAAGGCGTTAGCAAAATACAACGCACATTCTTTATTATCACAAACTAATGAAAACAAACAACATGCGAAACTTTCTTAAGACGGGGCTCATGGTCCTAACGGTTTTCTGTGCTACGGGATGCAATGCCTGCGATAAAGTGAAAGCTGAAGA
>CAJPTO010000169.1 GCA_905373605.1 uncultured Prevotella sp. | reverse complement strand
AATGCATCATTTAGCAAAGCTATTTGTATGAGATAGCCGAGCTTTTTCATGCAAATAGCCGAGCTTTTTCATGCAAAAAGCATTGCAATATGCCTCACTTTGCATGGTGTTTTGCAGCAAATGGCGGTAATAATAGGCAAAATGGCATTGTTCCAAGTGCGAAAGTAGACAAGTTCTCTTCAGCTCAACCTCTCGCAAGAGTGGATTATTTGCAACCGAGTGGGCAGTTGGTGATTTACAAACCACTCACAATGTTAAAAAACAAGCTGAATGTTTTACATTTTTTCGTTGCTTGTGGCTGCACAAGCTGCGTCTTTCATGATGACATGAAAAACGCTGTTGGCAGTTTTGGAGGTCATGGCGCATTATAAACAAACAAAAATCTCGTTTACTTCCATATCTGGATATATTAACGCCGAAGTTATCTTGACTTTTAATGTATACGCCAGTTCGGGACAAGGAACAACTCCTTTTGCGAAGTCTTTTGTCACGACGAGGGGATGATTGATTCAACTACTGCGAAGTGGTTGTTGGTGTAACGATGAATTCTAAATGCTAACTATCATACATTACGCCAGTTCGGGTTAAGAACCTGTCATTATGCCAACTACCGCGGTTGGCCCTTTTGTAGGGCAGGGGTTGTTAAAGCTAGCCCAACGGGCTTGGTCTTTTTAGTAATACCAACATGTTTTGGTGTCATGGTGAACAAAAACAAAATGCCATTTGTTCATATACTTGTCCACATGGTCACTGACATCCAAACAACATGTGTGCCCAAGGTAAACAGATCAAGGCTTACAGCCTAGGTTTCACCACTCCAATGCCAGGCAGGGTAGGAAACTATCGCTCCCAACCCTGCCCTACAAAAAGGCCAACCGCGGTAGTTGGCGCAATGGCTTCTCATAGCAATAGACATTTACACGAAAGGGATTATATCTTAAGCCGTGCCAACATCATATAGTGTGAGATTTTGCTGTATTCTTAGATAACAAACCGCGGATACTAATTGTAAGTGGAAAGTAAGAAAAAGTCAGGACGGCTTCTTTGTTTGATTGCCAATCGTCCGTGCAAGACTCCATTTCTGGCAAGCCAAATAAAAAATGCGTGTTGCCTATTACAGGCAACACGCAACCTTTTTTTTGTGTCGTGCAGCACGCCTTAAAGGTTAAAAGCGTTAGCCCTATAACGTTCTTCGTTCTTTGGAGGGGAGGGAACGTGTAATGTTCTTTTTCTCTTAAAGAAGTGAAGGGCGTAAAGTGCAGGGCCTTTCTTTTATCTTAGGCAAATGGCGTGCGAAGAATTTAACGCGACTTGTAGTATTCCAGGTCTTCCACCTTAAAGTTGGCAATGAAAGCTTGGTTGCCAGCAACGGCCTCTTCGGCCATGCGAACATAGACGTTGGCACTCTTGGCAAAGAGTTCTGGGGCTTTCGAGGCATCGGCGATGACGAGCAGCGACATGAAAATCTCGGCAGTCATCTCGTAAAGTCGGCGCGAAAGGAAGTCTTGTCGGTCTTGGTTGGCCGTTTCTTTCACGTTGTTTACGCTCTCTTCGTAGCTCTCCACCATCTTGGCAACGCGTGCTTTTAGCGGTTGCATGGCTTCTGCCACCTGCTCTTCGAGCATCTCTTTCATGATGCCGAGATACGTTCCGTTGGTGATGTAGCGAATGGCGGCCACCACTTGCAGCTGTGTTGTGCCTTCGTAGATGGAGAAAATGCGTGCATCACGATAGAGTCGCTGGCTCTTATACTCCATGATAAAGCCCGAACCACCATGAATTTGTATGGCATCGTAGGCGTTTTGGTTGGCGTATTCAGAGTTCATTCCCTTTGCCAACGGCGTGAATGCATCGGCCAGGCGCATGTACTTTTTCTGTTCGGCGCGTTCTTCGGGCGACAACTTGCGTTCGCGTGCAATGTCGTCCAGTGCCTTATAGATGTCTACATAACGTGCCGTCTGGTACAGAATGCTACGTCCGGCATCCAGCTTTGCCTTCATTCGCGAGAGCATGTCGTACACGGCGGGGAAGTCGATGATGTTCGTGTCAAACTGTTTACGTTCGCGTGCGTAGTTCAATCCTTCGGTATAAGCGGCTTGCGACACGCCAACACTCTGTGCGGCGATGCCCAAGCGCGCGCCGTTCATCAACGCCATGACATACTTGATGAGGCCAAGACGCGTTTCGCCACACAGCTCTGCCTTGGCGTTTTTGTACACAAGCTCGCACGTTGGCGACCCATGAATGCCCAATTTGTGCTCGATATGTCGAACGGTAACGCCTCCTTGACGCTTGTCGTAGATGAACATCGAGAGCCCACGGCCGTCTTTCGTACCCTCTTCCGAGCGTGCCAGCACGAGGTGAATGTCCGAGTCGCCGTTGGTTATGAAGCGTTTAACGCCGTTGATGAGCCAACAACCCTCCTCTTCAGAGTAAGTAGCCTTGAGCATTACGCTCTGCAAGTCGCTTCCTGCATCGGGCTCGGTGAGGTCCATCGACATCGTTTCGCCCTCGCATACGCGTGGGATATACTTCTTGCGTTGTTCTTCGTTTCCAAATTCGTATAGCGTTTCGATGCAATCTTGCAAGCTCCATATGTTTTGGAAGCCAGCATCGGCTGTCGCCATCATCTCCGATGCCATCGAATAAGGCGTGATGGGGAGGTTCAGCCCACCGTAACGGCGCGGCATGGATATGCCCCAAAGTCCGGCTTTGCGTGTGGCGTCGAGGTTTTCGAACGTTTTAGAGGCGTAAACCATGCGTCCGTCGACAAGGTGCGGCCCCTCTTCGTCCACCGATTCGCTGTTGGGTTCGATAACGTTGGCGGTGATGTCGCCCGTAATTTCCAGCAGTCGCTTATAGTTTTCGATGGCATCGTCGTAGTCAACGGGTGCATCCTCGTATTTGTCTTTGTCTTCAAAGTTGCGCTCTTTGAGCTCAACAATTCTTTTCATCAGCGGATGATGAAGGTGGAACTCCAATTCTGGGGAGTCTGAAAAAAAGTTTGCCATATCAATGTGCTTGATTAGCCTCACCCCCAACCCCTCTCCAAAGGGAGAGGGGAGTGGTATGCTTGTTTGCTTCGTGCAGACGAACGCTTGTTTGCAATAAAACTAGTTTCGTTATGCAACAAAGTGCCCCTTGCGTTATTTGCGAGCGATGTTGTAATAAGGATGTATGGCGGGCATGTTTCCTTTTGTATTCGCTCTTCGGGAGTGCGGCAGGATTGTTTCTTAATGATTAAATAGATACTCTTTGATGCTGTGTAGAACCTGTTCGAGGTTGTTGTCAACCATATCGTTGGTGAAACGGATAACGTTAAAGCCCTTTTGTTTGAGAACATCAGTACGACTGGCATCGTCCGTTTGTTGTTCGGATGTGCCATGATATGCTCCGTCTACCTCCACAACCAATTGTTTTTCCAAACAAACGAAGTCGGCGATGAAATCATCAATGGCATGTTGCCGCCTGAACTTGTATCCGCACGCCGAGTGTCTTAATGCATTCCACAAGCGTTCTTCGCTGGGTGTCATGCTTTTTCGGTTGTTTTGTGCAAACGCTTTAAGGCGTAAATAGCGGTCAGGGGCGGCTGTTTCGTATCCGTAAACCTCTTTCTTTCCCATCAGGTTCTTGCCGTTAAGCTGCTAATTATGTGTAAGCGAATTTTTGTTTTCAATAACAACCAGTTCTTCCTCGCCCCTCATTCTAACAACATTGAAATGTATTGTGGGCTACCTTAATAAGAAATAATGCTGCACCAAGCCAACATGCAAATGGCTATCTGGGCATATTACTCCCCTCTCCCTTTGGAGAGGGGTTGGGGGTGAGGCCGATTGTTAGTTACTTTACTACTTATTCTTATAATATTTTATCAGCTTGGGCACCACTTCTTCCACTTGTCCCACGATAACATAGTCTGCAATCTTATTGATGGGTGCGTCGGGATTGGTGTTAATCGATATGATGATGCCGCTATCTTGCATGCCGGCGATGTGTTGTATCTGTCCGGATATGCCGCAAGCGATGTAAACCTTGGGGTGAACGGTGACGCCCGTTTGGCCAATCTGGCGGTCGTGGTCGGCCCAACCAGCATCCACAGCGGCCCTACTTGCGCCAACCTCGCCATGAAGCTCTTTAGCGAGCTTGAAAAGCAAGTCGAAACCCTCCTTGCTTCCAACGCCATATCCGCCTGCCACAACGATGGGCGAACCCTTAAGGTTGTGTTTGGCCTCTTCAACGTGGCGGTCGAGCACTCGCACCACATAGCTTTCGGGTTGCACATACTGCGTAACGTCGGGATAAACGGTTTCGCCGGGGTAGTTGTTGTCCAACACCTTCTTTTGCATCACGCCGCTTCTCACCGTGGCCATTTGTGGGCGATGGTCGGGGTTAACGATGGTAGCCACGATGTTTCCGCCGAAAGCAGGACGGATTTGGTAAAGCAGCTTCTCGTAATGCTTGCCTGCCTTCTTGTCGTCGTAGTCGCCAATCTCCAGCTGTGTGCAGTCGGCAGTGAGTCCGCTAGTGAGCGATGACGATACTCGTGGCCCCAAATCGCGCCCGATAACCGTTGCCCCCATGAGGCAAATTTGGGGTTTCTCTTGCTTGAAGAGGTTCACAAGGATGTCGGTGTGGGGAGCAGAGGTGTACGGAAAAAGCCCTTCGGCATCGAACACGAAGAGCTTATCCACGCCGTAAGGCAAAATTTGGGCTTCCACCAGGCCCTTAATACCCGCGCCAGCAACCACTGCATGCAGCTGCACGCCCAGTTCGTTGGCCAAGCTTCGGCCTTTGGTTAGCAATTCTTGAGACACTTCGGCCACCGTGGTGCCTTCTATCTCGCAATATACAAATACGTTGTTCATGTCTTTTTAAGTTCTTGCGTTTTCTTGTTTCTTGGTTTTGCTGTCGGCGAGCCAAGAATTTCGAAAGCTTATCCGATAATCTTTTCGTCCAACAATTCTTTCATCATCGCTTCGATGTCGGCATCTGCGGCCGTGAGCGTCTTGCTCTCTTTGGCTTGGAACACGATGTTTTGCACGCTTTTCACCTTCGTTGGCGAACCGCTAAGCCCACATTGGGAAGCATCGCCGTCCACATCGGCCACGCTCCATTGTGTAAGCGTGAGGTAAGGACGCTGTTCGAAGAGTTCGGGATGTGGCTCTTTGCCGTTGCGTTCCATGGGGCAACGTGCGTTTTTGTACTTCATCACCAGTTTGGCGTTGCAAGGGCGGCATGGTGCAGCACTGCCGTTAACGGTGACAACGCAAGGCATGGGCGCTTCAACTGTTTCAACGCCGCCGTCAATGTGCCGGCGAATGGTTAGCTTGCCGTCTTCCACCTTGATGATTTCTTCGGCGTAAGTCACCTGGTTCAATCCCAGTTTTTGTGCCACTTGCGGCCCCACCTGTGCCGTGTCGCCGTCAATGGCCTGTCGTCCGCCGATAACGATGTCCACATCGCCAATCTTCTTGATGGCCGTTGCAAGTGCATAGGATGTGGCAAGCGTGTCGGCACCGGCAAAAAGCTTGTCGGTGAGCAGCCAACCCGTGTCTGCACCGCGGTAAAGGCCTTGCCTGATGATTTCACCTGCACGCGGCGGGCCCATCGTTAGCACACCAACAGTGGAGCCGGGGTGCTGTTCTTTAAGGCGCAGGGCCTGCTCCAGTGCGTTTAAGTCTTCGGGATTAAAGATAGCGGGCAAGGCAGCGCGGTTCACAGTGCCTTCTGCCGTCATGGCATCTTTGCCCACATTTCTCGTGTCTGGTACTTGCTTGGCAAGTACAACGATTTTCAAACTCATAGATTTTTTATAGTAATATAATGTGATTTCTGCATGTAAAAGTACACTTTTTTTGTTTTATGGCAAAACAAATGATACGAAAAAACAAAACATGGTGCTGTTGTTGTGTGTTTTAGGGCTGAAAAGAAGACGTGTGGAGTGCTTTTGGCAGCACGGATGGCATCGCTTCTATCTGCAGCACATAGATAGATGTATGCATTCAATGACATTTCAGCCACATGTGGCTAGCGCACAACCATTTTCGCAAGTGGTGTAATTTCAACGATTGTTGGCTAAAATGTTCGCCGCAACATTGACAGGTGCTTTGATGTAAACACAGCCAAACGGCAGTGTTGAATAGGATGACGTTGGCATTACATCGACTTTTCTGTTTGCAGATGCTGTTATGTTTTGCAGGCTTATCTGTCTGGGTGCTTTCCTTCTATGTGTAAATATCGTTAAAGGGCGCGACATTATGCATCGCGTCGTTGCTTTTTCGAAATGCATTACTTATCTTTGCCCTTGAACATGGCGTTTGCTGCATTCTTCTTCTTTCCACATGCAAGACCGTCCAACGTGGCGCGGCTTGGCGTTCGGGCTTTCCCTTTTCAGGTGTCGCAGGAATTGTGGCACGCCATGCACACAAACATCTTAAGTTTCACACAACCTATGTCATTATGCTCACATCTAACACAAACATCATCGTAGCCATCGGTGGCAAGCGGCTTTTCTCGTACAAGCGGCTTAAGCTGCACCAACCCATCAACGACCATCACCGCCTGGAGTTGATACTGGATAATGACGTGGCGGCGCCGCTTTGAAAGACGGTACGGAATGGCTCGGCAAGCGCATCGAGGTGTGGGGCGAGGGCAACGACTCGTTGCGCTTCGCGGGGATTGTCACGCAGGTTAACCTGTGCAGGAAGAGCCTGGACAGCGGACATGTGCGCGTGTCGGCGCATTCCACAACCTACTTGCTGGAAAACGCGGCGAGCTACCACTCGTGGCTCGGCCGCAAACTGGGCGAAATCGTGGCCGAACTGTGCAAGAAAGCGGGTGTTCCGGCGCAAGTGGCTGCAGAAAACCCTTATTCTGTGGGGTATGTGGCACAAAACGGAGAGTCGGACTTTGCGTTCACCCGCCGCTTGGCCGCAACCTATCAAGAATGGCTATACTACGACGGCACGAAATTGGTGTTCGGGAAACCAAGGCCGCCTAAGACCGTGAAGCTGGAGTTCGACACCACGCTCACCTC
>CAJPTO010000168.1 GCA_905373605.1 uncultured Prevotella sp. | reverse complement strand
GTCGCAGTTCTTGGAACAATTGGCTTACATTTCGTTGGCGGATGTTTACCCAATCGGTTGTTGAAAGCAAGCCAATGTCTTTTCCGTCGAAGGCCACAATGCCCTCGTAGTCTTGTCGGTAGCCAAGGATGTAGCTGCAAAAGGTGCTTTTCCCACGTCCGCTTTCGGCCTGAACGAGGTATCGTTTGCCTTTCTCAAAGGTGAGGTTGCTTTGCTGCCACACTTCAGAATGGAGGTTGCCGCGCTGTGAAAACACTTGTGGCGTAACCATGTCAAAACTAATGTTGTTCATCATTCCATTATATAAACAATTGTGTTTGTGCCGCCTAGATAACGTTGCACAGCGGATAGGCCATTGGCATTGATGCCTTTGATGCTGCTCAGTGCGCCTAGGTTGAAGACGATGGCCAGCCTTTTGCCACGTATCTCGTTGGCCAAGCTGGGCGAAATGCCACTCTTGGCGACTGGCGGCGTGGGCTGTTGCAATGGTGGATGGGGCAAGCAGTAGAAGCAGCTGTCGGCAATGGTGCCGAAATAAAACTTAGAACTGTCATTGTCGAACACGTAAGCGTGTGGCCCGGCATCGTAGATGGTGGAGCCGGGGGGACAAGAACGCTTCCAATAGTCAACGTCTTTGAGCCAATTGGTGTTTTTCAACAAGGCCTTCATTGAGAAATTGGCTTGGCGTTCGGCATAAGCAGATGTGGCAATGGTGATGTCGCCGTCTATGCTGCGCATGATGTTGTCCATGTCGACGGCGGTGTTCAGCCCAGTTAGAAGCGCAGAGAGCACCGCATTATCTCGCACGATGCCCAGCAACTTTTCGCCTTCCATATTGGCAAAGAGGGTTAAGGCTGCAGGCGAAGAGGGTTGTAAGAAGCTATTGCCAATGGGGCGGTAGCTGTTTGCCACCTGTTTCAAGGCATCATCGATAGCAGGGTTGTACGAAAACGTCTCCCCAGTCATCAAAAGTGCGTTGTCGGCGAAACGCAAGCCGGCCTTTAGCACCACTTGCGAAAGGTTAGTGCGTTTGGGAAGGCCTAAGGTGAAGGGCAAGGCAACGTTCTCGGGCAGGGCATCGAGCCTTGCAACGAGGGCCATTGGGGCATCAAGGGCATCTACCGAGGCCAATAAGGGCGACAGTCTGTCTTCCTTGTCAGGGTCGGCAGCAAGCAATTTGGCCATGCGCAATTGCAAATCAGGCTGTACGGCTAGGGGTTGAGGCCCCATCACCAACAAGGCATCATCGCTAAAGCCCACAGCCCACACATTGTTGACGGTGTAAAAACGGCATCCCTTGCGTTCTTTTCCTGCCACAGCTTGGCCCTTTTGCACCAAGCCGTCAAGGGTTTCTGCCAGTTTAGAAGCATCGTTCACCTTCGCACAAAGGCCAAAATTCATGTCGGCGGCCTCAAAAAGGTATACTTTTGCGGTGATGTCTATTCCACAATCATCAGCGTTGTCCACGCCCACGAATGTTTTCAGGATGCTTTCGAGCTTGAAATCCTTGCCCAGTTTCTTTGCATCAACGGACATTATGGCCATTGTGCTTCTGGGTATAGACTGCACATAGCTGGCTTTCGAACACGAAACCAGCAGCGTAAGTGCCAAGAGCAATGCCCCAATAAAATTCTTTTTCATACTTTTTTATTTCCTAAATGCAAGCTGTGCCATCATTGTAGCAGCCAAAGCAGCTGTTTCTGCCCGCAACCTACTTTGTCCTAGCGACACTGGGACATAACCTAAGTCCACGGCTAAGCGCACTTCTTGAACCGAGAAGTCGCCTTCGGGCCCAATGAGTATGGTCACTTCCTCCCCTTCTGGCAGTTGTATCAGTTCGTTATATAAGTCCTTTTTTTCAATTTCTTCATAACAATGGGCGATGAATTTCGCGCCCTTTCGCGATTGTTTCACAAAGCTTTCGAAGGGTGTCAGGTCGCTTAGCATTGGTTTCCATGCCTTTCTGCTCTGCTTGACGGCAGCCACCACAATCTTGTCCAGCCTTTCTAGCTTAACGTTTCGACGTTCGGAGAAATCGCAATTGAGCAAGGCAAACTCGTCGACCCCAATCTCTGTAGCCTTTTCCAAGGTCCATTCCACCCTGTCAATTGCCTTTGTAGGTGCCATAGCCACAGCAATTCGGCCTCGCCATGTCTTCTCTTGCGGCAAGCGTTCGATTATGTTATAAAGGCATTTGCTCTTTGTTGTGAGCGTTAGTTGTGCCTTGAAGAAACAGCCGGTGCCGTCGATGAGGAACACCTCGTCGCCACTTTGCAGCCGCAACACCCTTGTAGCGTGTGCCGCTTCATCTGCGGGCAACTCGTTAGAGCGTTCTGCACCGGGCACATAAAAATAGCGCACCTCCTTCATTTTAGCCTTTCTTTCCTTCGTTTTATCTCTTCGCTGATGCGCGAAGCCAGTTCGTAATTCTCGTCTTTGATGGCTTTGGCCAGTGCGTCTTCAATCATCTTGTTGTCCAAGATGTTGATAGGGAGCGATGCTCCCGTGGCATTTTTGTTGAACGGCGTGCCTTGCCTTGCCATTAAGGAAGTCTCTATATAAATAGGAATGTCAGAAATGAGCGACAACAACACGGCATCGCTAGCCCTTACCTTCATGGGTTCGAGGGTAAGGGTGTTGTAAAGCAACACCCGATAATGGCCGTCGATGATGTCGTCAATGATTAATTCGAAGCCCGCATCGGTGTTTGCACGCACCATTTGCCACAACACTTCGGGCAAAAGAGCCTTGGTGATGGGCAAATGGGCAAGACGCAGGCCAAACTGCTCTTTCATTTCCCTGTCGCAAGGGATGAGGAGCTCCATCGTTTCGGCCTCGTCGGTGAGTGTGAGCAAACCAAAACGCTCGTTGCCCACTATTTCTGAAACATTGTTGAACTTGAGTTTTATCTTTGATTTCATTCTGTTTGTACCTCCTTAGGACGGAAAACCAAGGCAAAGGCCACACCCACAGCCAATGCATAGGCCGCGAAAACGTACCAGCAGCATTGCCAATTGGTTGCTCCATCTACGGTGAAATGATTTACAACGGCTTGTGCACCAAGTGTTCCTGCCGTTGCCCCGATTCCGTTTGTCATCAACATGAACAGGCCTTGAGCACTGGAACGCATGTGTACATCGGTAGACTTGTCTACGAAGAGCGAGCCAGAGATGTTGAAGAAGTCGAAAGCAACCCCGTAAACAATCATCGAAAGCACGAAAAGCCATACGCCACTGCCGGGATTTCCCAAGCCAAAAAGCCCGAAACGAAGCACCCAAGCAAACATGGCGATGAGCATAACGTTCTTTATTCCAAAACGTTTCATGAAGAATGGAATGAGAAGGATGCAACATGTTTCGCTGATTTGCGACAACGAGATAAGTATGTTGGCGTGATTAACACCAAAGGTGTCGGCATATTCGGGTATGCTTTCGAAACTCGTTATGAAGGGGTTGGCAAAACCATTGGTTATTTGCAGACTAACGCCGAGAAGCATCGAGAAGAGAAAGAAAATGGCCATCTTCTTTTGTTTGAACAAAGAGAAGGCACGCAAGCCCAGCTGGTCGACAATGCTTTTTCGCTCGGTGGCACTCGATGTTGGGCATGCAGGCAGCGTGAAACAGTAGAAGAAGAGTATGATGCTGAATATTCCTGACACCACAAACTGGTTTTGATTGGGCTGAAACCCCATCAAATCAACAAACCACATGGTGCAAATGAAACCGATTGTACCGAAAACACGTATCGGGGGGAAGTCTTTCACCGTGTCCATGTTTGCTTGTGTCAATGCTGTATAGGCCACAGAGTTGCTCAATGCCAATGTTGGCATGTAAAAAGCAACGCTCAAAGTGTAAAGTGGGAATATCATTGAACCGGCAAACGTCCCTACAACTGAAGCTCCACTGGCCACTTGCCCCGCTGCGACGTAGCCATAATAGGCCGTGGCGAACATAAAGAGGGCAGCAAGCAAATGACAAAGCCCTAACAACCGTTGAGCAGGCACCCAACGGTCGGCAACAATGCCCATGATAGCTGGCATGAAGATAGATACGATACCCTGAACGGCATAGAACCAACCTATCTGGTCAGCCATTCCGATTTTAACAAGGTAAGTTCCCATTGAGGTTAGATAAGCTCCCCACACAGCAAATTCGAGGAAGTTCATCAGCGATAAGCGTATTTTCAGATTCATGATTATAAGAATTTTGTATACAAAGTTATGAATTATTGTCGAGAAACGGCATAAATGAATGGTTATTTTTTGTGTCACCTGTTTTTAATACATGGCACATCAAAGACAATTCTCTTCAAGTGCATGTCCTAAAACAAAATCGTTCGTGCTGCATAATTGAGCAACCAATAAGACAAATGGGAGAACAAAAGGCATTTGTTGTAAAAAAAATGTACGAATGATGAAGAAGTGTAAAATAAAATCACTAATTTTGTAGCGGAATTTGTGGAAGACTTCGATGCAGATCGCCATGGGGTTGGCCGAGAAGTATTCCGCAATGTGATTAACAAACATTATTATACCATGGTAAACAAAAAAATCATTTATGAAAACATCATTTTTTAAAGTATCAAAATCCATTGCATTGGCAATGATGTTGTTTATTCCGCTCTCGCTTTTCACTGCTTGTGGCAGTGACGACGACGATGACAACACGGTTAAAATCAACGGTCAAGAAACAAACGTGTTGAGTATGACAGCAACAGAAACTGGAGAAGAAGCAACAATTATGCTAACCATCGCTTCTGTTGACAAAAACAGCCCAAAACTTAATACGTTAACCTTCACCTTACCCATAAAAGATTACGGGAAAAAAATAGAATGCGAAAATAAGGGTATCGGTGGGTCGATCTTTAACAATGACTTTAATTTGAATAAGGGTAGCCATTTTCAAATAGACAAGAAAGATAATGGTAACTACAAAGTTACATTCCAACTGGCTCAAACCCTTATGGGTGGTTCAACAACTACTGTGGCTGGAACCTACGAAGGAAAACCATTATCGGCTGATGCATCCAAGTTGTAACCAGCAGGTAGTATAACCGCTTTACTTATCTGACATTACTGCAGTTATCTGCTTCTTCGCTTTCTTATGCCAAAGACAGGTTGCCCTGCCATCCAATAAAACATGATTACAATAGGCCAGACAAACAATTGCTAAGCTGGCTTATGCATGTTCATGGCGAAAAATAAGCAACTTCAGAGTATGAGTGAAGAATAAAAAGACAGCAGATGGGACAAAAGACAATAAGCAAAGCGGCACCAAACAAACTGAAAAGAAAGGGTAATATGCAGCGATAGCAGTGTTACATGTGGCTAATCACGTGATTGGCCCTTGCATGTGACACGCTATCTCTTGCGTATAATGGTGCTTCACCGTAAGCATCCGACACTACCCTTCTTTCTTTGCCCTTTTCCTTTTGCTACCTTTGCGCTAAAAAACAACACCCCTATCATGCAAAGCGTCAAGTGCAAATTGCATGAGCGAACTACCTTTGCACTAAAAAATAACACCCTTCCCATGCAAAGCGTCAAGTGCAAATTGCATGAGCGAACCACCTTTGCACTAAAAACAACACTCCTCCATGTCCGAAATACTAGGCCTGAAATGTGAAATCTTGCCCATTTGTCAGTTTCAAGGTGCTGACATGCACCAAAAGGATGAAAGAAAAAGTCAAGACGGCTTCAGTAAAAGTAAACAGAATCTCTTAGAAGACAAGTCCATTTAGATGATTATAACACCCCCATAACCACATTCTTGCCCCCATTTATGCAGTCATTACGTGGTTTTGTTGTAACTTTGTAGGCTAAAAACAACAATAACATTCAACTATGCCCAACAAAGTAACAGTTAGCGATGCCGCATTAAGAGAAGCGGCAGCCGAAGGGATGGATGCCTTTATAAACGTATTCGTGGATGCCATCAACGATTTTGTAGGCGGAGAGCTTAACACCGAAACCATGACACTGCTCAATGCCGACCAAATTACGCTCTTGGCCTACCTCACTTTGCGCGATGAGGTAATGAACGGAGGCTTCATCCAACTGATACACAATGGCTACGGCGGTTTTATTTTCCTCAATCCATTTGCCAAGATGGTGAAACAATGGGGAATTATAGAACTGGGAAGGCTCATCAGCAAGGCACACTCCAGCTACAAGAAGTATCACGAGGAGATAGAGAAAGACTGCACCGACGAGGAGTTCATGGCCCTTTTCGAGCGGTTTCCCGTGTTCGACGACTTCGACGACTTCTTTGTTGAACACGAAGAAGAATGGACAACAGCCATTGCGCAATACGTTGACGGGCATATTGAGGCGTTCGCTGAAATTGTGAACTAAGGGTTGCCTCGCCTAGTTGCACCAATTCGCAACATTAGGCAGGTTCATTAAACCAACCGTTACAAAGAAAGGACAAACAATGGCCAAAGAAACAGATTCGATAAGAAAGAAAAGCACCGTGCAGATAAGGAACAAGAAGGCTTCGTTTGAATACTTCTTCGTTGAGACTTTCATGGCCGGCATCGTTCTCACGGGAACGGAAATAAAGTCTATCCGCTTGGGAAAAGCCTCGCTGGTGGACAGCTTTTGCTACATCAACAATGGCGAGTTGTGGGTGAAAGGCATGAACATCTCGCCCTACTTCTATGGATCGTTCGCCAACCACGAAGCCAAACGCGACCGCAAGTTGCTGCTCACAAAACGCGAAATTCGCAAACTTCAAGAGGCGACCAAACAGCCAGGCTTCACCATTGTGCCAACTTTGGTGTTCATCGACCCACGCGGAAGGGCGAAGGTAGACATCGCATTGGTGCGCGGAAAGAAAGAATTCGACAAACGACAGACTCTCAAAGAGAAGGAAGATCGCCGACAAATGGACAGGGCGATAAAGCGATACTAAGTGGTTACGGCATGAAACCGCAAGCCCTTGTCGTGTACTAAGGCAGCAACAAGAAGAATAAGGTGTGCCATATTGGAACGTTTTCGTTAAGCCAAATGAACAATGTCAAACTTGTTTGAACATTGCCATGACTAGAAAACGCACTTTTCGAGGAA
>CAJPTO010000167.1 GCA_905373605.1 uncultured Prevotella sp. | reverse complement strand
CATCGGTAGCGCCACTACCAGCCGTTGGTAGCATGGCTACCAACGGCTGGTAGTCAAACATGAGATTATTTAACGCAAAACCGTTTATAACGCATATAACACCCAAAGCCGTGTTTTTAAGGGGCAAAGGCTCATTATATGCAGTCCGCCTTGCTCTCTTCTCATCCACTTTTGAAAAAATCTTGCAATCCTGCCGTAAATAAAAAGAGAATCATTAACTTTGCAATTAAACGCCTAAGGAAATGAAAATCAGGCGTTAATCGTAAGGGGACCGCCCCACATTTCTATAACTACTCAACTCAAAGTTTATGTTAAGAACATACTTCTTCTGCTTATTAACGGCACTTGGCCTATCTTCATCAACGGTTTGGGCACAAACCATAACGGGCAAAATAACAGATAACGCGGGCCAGCCTGTGGCCTTTGCCAACGTATTGTTGCTTTCGCAGGCCGACTCTTCTTTCATTTCGGGCGCAACAAGCAACGACAATGGCGAGTTTGTTATCAGCAACAACACCACGAAAGGATTGCTTAAAGTGTCGCGCATGGGTTACGCCACGCGCTATTTGCCATGCGACACCACCGACATGGGCACCATCGTGCTTGCCGAAGACAGCAAAATGCTGGGCGAAGTGACGGTGAAAGGCAGTGGCAGCATCTACCGCATGAATGCCGAAGGACTTGTTGCCACGGTGCAAGGCAGTGCCTTGGCCAAGCTAGGAACACTGGGCGACGTGCTCAATCAGCTGCCTTTCCTCAACGTGCAGGCAGAGGCCGTGCAGGTGTTAGGCAGAGGCGAGCCGCTGATTTACCTGAACGGCCGACGCCTTTCGCACCCAAAAGAACTGGCCGAGATAAAGGCGAGCCAGGTAAAGCAGGTGCAAGTAATTCTCAACCCGGGCAGCAAATACCCCTCGGGAGTAACGTCGGTGGTGCGCATCACCACCATGCGCACGCAGGGCGACGGCCTTTCGGGCATGGCGCAAGCATCGGCACAGGTTAATAAGCGGCTCTCTCACAACGAATATCTTTCGCTAAACTATCGCAAAGGCGGACTAGACATCTTCGGAACGATGTATTATGTGCACAGACATGCCAACCAAGAACAAACCAACGACTTGGCCTTTGCCCATCGTTCGCAAAACTATCGCGCAATGTTAAACGGCAGCCAAACCACGCAAGGACAATATGCCGTGCCCTCGATGGGCGTTAACTATGTTTCGCCAGACAACAGTCTGTACACGGGCGTTCGCTATACCTTCTCGCGAACGATAAAATCGACATTCGACCAAACCGCAAACCAAGCTTATTTTGAACCGGGAAAGCAAACTCAAACCACAACGCGTTACCTATACAACAGCAACGGTAGTTTGCACAATGCAGACGCCTACCTGCTGAAAAACTTCAAAAACAAATGGCAATTGGAGGGCGATGCCTCTTTCACTCGCGTTAACTTGCATAACGCGCTCTCTACAACCGAAACCGAAGCAGCCACAACCAATTATGTAAACAGCCTAACCAACAGCAAATCGACCTTGGCGGCCGAGAAGCTAACCATCACAAAAACATCGGCCATCGGCAACTTTACTTTCGGCGAAGAATACACCTATACCGACAACAAGCAGTACTTTGTGCCACAAAGCGACATCAACCTGCCCCACCTGCAAGCCACAATCAACCAAGCACAGCAACATGCCGTGGCCCTTTTTGCCGAATACGCACGGGCATGGAAACTGCTCAGTCTGAACGCGGGACTAAGATACGAGGGCGTTTCGTTCGACTATCGACTCAACGGAACAAAGCAAGCCGAGCAGAGTAAGCGCTATAACAGCCTGATGCCCACGTTCTCGGTTAATTACACACAGGGAAAATTCGGTGCCACCCTTTCGTTCCGCCCCACCATTTCGCGCCCTTCCTACCAGCAAATGCGTGGCAGCATGGCTTACAACAACCGCTATCAGTACGAGGGTGGAAACCTTGCCTTGCTCTCAGAACATCGATACGACCTGGGGTTTCTTCTGCGTTATGCCGACCTAGTGGCAAGTGCCAACTTCGTAAACCATACCGACGCCGTGATGTTTTGTCCCTATCTGCTCGACGATGCACCCATAGCGGTAAGTTCGTTTACCAACGTTAGCTACAAAAGCGCCAACATCATGCTGGCCTACACCCCAACTTTCGGTATTTGGAGGCCATCCCTTACCGCTCAAGCCAGTCTGCAACGACTTGCCCAAAACAACCAATCCTACAACACACCACGCTTCTCGTTCGCTTTCAAAAACCTGCTTTCGTTCCCTCGCTCGTTATCGTTCGCGCTCAATCTGATGGGCAACACTGTCGGCAACGACGACTTTGTGTATTATCGTCCCAATTTCATCGCCTCGGTCGCGCTTACCAAACAATGGGTCAGCGGACTGTCGCTCACCCTCGGTATGCAAGACATTCTGCACACAAGTCGCGAAAGATGGAGCATAAACGCTAACGGCGTGGCCAGCGAGAAATGGCTTTCGGCAGACAGTCGGCAGGTTTATCTCACCGTGCGCTACAACTTCAAGTCCGTACAAAGCAAGTATCGCGGCACGGGTGCAGGTGATTCTGAGAAAGGCCGGCTATGAACGAGTCAATCACATGCCCCAAAACATGCCTGTTTGCCACCTATACTTCCCCTCATTCGTGACAAAACGACAGATTTAACCCCCTAACAGCCACATTTGCCAATAATTATGAGTAACTTTGCAGTCGATTTCATTTAAGTAAAGACAATGCAAGACATTAGAAATATTGCCATCATCGCCCACGTGGACCATGGAAAAACCACGCTGGTTGATAAGATGATGCTTGCTGGAAAGCTCTTTCGCGAAGGGCAGGATAACAGCGGACAGGTGCTGGACGCTAACGACTTGGAACGCGAAAGGGGCATCACCATCCTTTCGAAGAACGTATCGATTACGTGGAAAGACGTAAAAATAAACATCATCGACACGCCGGGACACTCTGATTTCGGCGGAGAGGTGGAACGTGTGCTTAACATGGCCGACGGCTGTATCCTGCTTGTCGACGCTTTCGAGGGGCCTATGCCCCAAACGCGCTTCGTTTTGCAGAAAGCGTTGCAGCTGGGACTGAAACCCATCGTGGTGGTTAACAAGGTGGACAAGCCCAACTGCCGCCCCGAAGAGGTGTACGAAATGGTGTTCGACCTGATGTTTACCCTCAACGCCACCGAAGACCAGCTAGACTTTCCCGTGGTGTATGGCTCGGCCAAAAACGGCTGGATGGCCGCAGATTGGAAGACTCCTACCGACAACATCGATTATCTGCTCGACGAGATTGTGGAGAGGATTCCTGCACCAAGGCAAATTGAGGGCACGCCGCAGATGCTCATCACCTCGCTAGACTATAGCAGTTACACGGGTCGCATCGCCGTGGGGCGTGTTCATCGCGGCACTTTCACCGACGGAATGAACGTCACCGTGGTGCATCGCAACGGTGAAAAAGAACGCACACGCATCAAAGAACTGCACACTTTCGTGGGAATGGGACACGTTAAGACCGACCATGTGGACAGTGGGGACATCTGTGCCGTTATCGGACTTGAGAAGTTTGAGATTGGCGACACCATCTGCGACTTCGAAAACCCCGAACCGCTGCCGCCAATAGCCATCGACGAGCCTACGATGAGCATGCTTTTCACCATCAACGACAGTCCGTTCTTCGGCAAGGAGGGTAAATTTGTCACCTCGCGCCACATCAACGACCGCCTGGAAAAAGAGCTTGAGAAGAACCTTGCCTTGCGCGTGCGCCCCTTTGAAGACTATACCGACCGCTGGATTGTTAGCGGCCGTGGCGTGCTTCACCTCTCGGTGCTCATCGAAACCATGCGCCGCGAGGGCTACGAGTTGCAAGTGGGGCAGCCACAGGTTATCTATAAGGAGATAGACGGCCGCCGATGCGAACCCATCGAAGAGCTTACCATCAACGTTCCCGAAGAGTTTGCCAGCAAGATGATTGACATGGTGACACGCCGTAAGGGCGAAATGACATCGATGGAAACGCAAGGCGAACGCGTGAACATCGAGTTCGACGTGCCATCGCGCGGCATCATCGGCCTTCGCACCAACGTTCTCACCGCCAGTCAGGGCGAAGCCATCATGGCTCACCGCTTTAAAGAGTATCAACCCTTTAAAGGCGAGATAACCCGCCGCACCAATGGCTCGATGATTGCCATGGAAACGGGTACCGCCTACGCCTACTCCATCGACAAGTTGCAAGACCGCGGCAAGTTTTTCATCGATCCCGGGGAAGAAGTTTACTATGGACAGATTGTTGGCGAGCATGTTCACGACAACGACTTGGTGATTAACGTAACCAAATCCAAGCAGCTTACCAACGTTCGCGCTAGTGGAAGCGACGACAAGGCACGTGTTATCCCCAAGGTAATCATGTCGCTTGAAGAGGCCTTGGAATACATCAAGGGCGACGAGTTTGTAGAGGTTACACCCAAAAGCATGCGCCTTCGCAAGATGATTCTCGACCATAACGAGCGCAAACGCCAGAATAAGGAATAACACTTGCACTAATTGGCCAAGCCATAAACAAACGTAGGGATGCCCACTGCTGGACATCCCTACTTTTGTTGTGCCATATCGTTGCACATACGTTCATTTATTACGCCAGTTCGGGATAAGGCTCAACTCCTTTGCACATTGTTTTATCGTAATGTGGGCGGATTGGTTCAACTACCGCGGTTGGCATAATCACGGGTGCTTAACCCGAACTGGCGTATACCTATCCTCGGAATAACGTAGTGCTTCTACGACCTTATCCCCTAAAAAGTGTACTTTTATGGCGTTTGTATCATCGGAAAAGTGTAGATTTTCTATGATTATATCCTCGAAAAAGTGTGATTTTATATTGTTTGTATCCTCGAAAAAAATGTATCTTTGCAGAAAAGATAGCTTATGAATAGAAAGGCATTTGATTGGCTTAAAGCATGGAAAGCAAGTGAAAACCGTAAACCGCTCATCTTGTTGGGTGCGCGTCAGGTGGGCAAAACATGGCTCATGAAGGCGTTTGGAGATGCTTGTTACAAGTCGGTGGCTTACATCAACTGCGATGCAGAGCCACTGGCGAAGGCCTTGTTTGAGGCAGATTATAACGTCGAACGCATTTTGTTTTCCATTCAGGCCATAACCGGTGTGAAACCTGAACCTGGTGAAACGCTCATCATCTTCGACGAAATACAAGAAGCGCCACGAGGTTTGCATAGCTTAAAATACTTTCAAGAGCAGGCTGCCGACTATCATCTCGTAGCCGCGGGTTCGTTATTGGGCGTTACGCCCAACCAAGGCGAATCGTTTCCAGTGGGAAAGGTCGACATGTTTAATGTTCATCCGATGGATTTTGAAGAGTTTTTGGAGGCCAATGGAGCAAAACATCTGTTGCAAATGTTACATCGGGGCGATTGGGCACTAATCGATACGCTCGCCACAAAGCTTATTGAGCAACTGCGTTGTTATTATTTTGTGGGTGGAATGCCCGAAGTGGTGGCCCATTTCGTTGCCAACAAAGATTTAAACGAGGTGCGCAGGCTGCAACGCAACATCATCGATGCTTACCGAAACGACATTTCCAAGCATAGCTCAAAAACCGAAAGCGTGCGCATTGGACAAGTTTTGAGCAGTCTGCCATCGCAGTTGGGCAAAGAAAACAAGAAGTTTATCTATGGCGCAATCAAACAAGGCGCACGCGCTAAGGATTACGATCTGGGCATACAATGGCTCATCGACGCAGGCATTGTTCACAAGGTGAGCCGCGTTCGCGAAGTGCTTTCACCGCTCAAATTCAACGAAGACCTTGCCGCCTTTAAGCTCTTCTTGCATGATTGCGGCCTATTTGCCTGCATGGCCGAAGCTCCTGCCAAGCAAATGCTCATTGGCGATAACGTGTTCAGAGAGTTTAAGGGGGCTTTTACCGAACAATTTGTGTTGCAGCAGCTCGTTGCTATGGGCATCACTCCATATTATTGGAGCAATGATAAGTCGCCTGCCGAGATCGACTTTGTTATCCAAACCACCGAAAGGGTTATCCCCATTGAGGTGAAAGCTGAAGAAAACGTGCGCGCACGGTCGATGAAAACCTACATCGACAAGCATCCCGAGGCCGGCTTGAAGGGATTGCGCATATCGATGAAAGGGTACGTAGACCAAGGTTGGATGCAGAATTTGCCGTTGTATGGCCTGTTCGCAATCGCAGACATGTAGCACTTCAATCTGCCAACGTGTAACGCTAAGTGGCTGTCCGATGGTTCATCCTGTCGAGCTTAACGCTTATTGGGTGTCGCAAACAAAAAGTTGAACTTAAAACCAGCATAAAAAAATCGCGGATTATCGAACCACATAACCGCAATTTTCACTACCTTTGCATCACTACACGACCGGAAACACAAAAACAAAAACGGCATTAAGCCGACAAGATTATACAAAACATTTACAAGAACAAAAACATTATGAAAGATTTAAAAGGAACAAAGACAGAGAAAAACCTGCAAGAAGCATTTGCAGGTGAATGTATGGCCCGAAGCAAGTACACGTTCTTCGCTTCGAAAGCCAAGAAAGACGGTTTCGAACAGATTGCTGCCATCTTCGAAGAAACAGCACACAATGAGAAAGAGCATGCCGAAATGTGGTTTAAGTACCTGCACGGCGGAGCAATAGGAACGACAAGCGAAAACCTACAGATGGCTGCCGAGGGCGAGAACTACGAGTGGACGGACATGTACGACCGCATGGCGAAAGAGGCTGAAGAAGAAGGTTTCAAGGAGATTGCCATCAAATTCAGGAAGGTTGGCGAGATTGAGAAGACCCACGAGGCTCGTTATCGCAAGCTGCTGAAGAACATTGAGGATGCCTTGGTGTTCTCGCGCGACGGCGATTGCATCTGGGTGTGCCGCAATTGTGGGCACGTGGTGGTTGGAAAGAAGGCACCGCAGGTGTGCCCAGTGTGCTTGCACCCACAGGCATTCTTCGAATTGAAGGCAGATAACTTCTAAAAATGGAAGGGATCTTAAAGGTGAAAAGAAGCCTCACCCCCAACCCCTCTCCAAGGGGAGAGGGGAGTGAA
>CAJPTO010000166.1 GCA_905373605.1 uncultured Prevotella sp. | reverse complement strand
ATGCCAAACCATGCGTGGCAGTATGCGCACACCGCATTAGGTGCAAAGTTACGAAAAACATTCCAAATAAACGCTTTCTCCATAATTTTCCGTAACTTTGCTATCGCTAGGCCAACCAATGCCGTGAAAAATAGCTGAACAAGCCCAGGGCCTCGCAACCATAATGAACAGACAAAATCCCAACCGAATGATGAAGAAGATATTGACATTTTCCGCTTTTGCCTTGCTTTGTGTGCCATTTGCCAGCGCACAACGCCCCAGTTTCGCCAAAATCTCTAGGGAGCTACGCCAACTCTTTATGGAAAATCGTGTCACTCAGTTTGCATCCACCCGAGCAAACACGCCCGACAAGCGCACCATTTGTGCCTTCGTGCGCATCTCGGGCGACGCCGATGCCGTGTTTAAGGCCCATGCTTGCAAGCCATTGGCCAGCTTTGGCAACATCCATATAGTGAACATCCCCATCAACGAACTGGCCAAATTGTCGCAATCAGGGCAAGTCTGCCGCATCGAAGCGGGGCAAAGCTGCAGCATACTGATGGATACCACGGCCAACATCATCAACGCCTTGCCCGTTTACAGCGCACAGTCGCTGCCACAAGCCTACACGGGCAAGGGCGTGGTGGTGGGTGTTCAAGACATTGGGTTCGACCTGACGCACCCCAATTTCTGCGACTCCACCGGCCAAACGCTTCGCATCAAGGCCCTATGGGACCAGCTTTCCACCGACACCATCGGCTCATCCCAGCCCGTTGGCCGCGACTATGCCACGCCCGATGCTCTCCTTACGCTGCGCCATACACGCGATGGGCTTCAAGAGTCGCACGGCACACACACGCTGGGTATAGCCGCCGGCAGCGGATTTAAAAGCCCTTACCGCGGCATGGCATGGGAAAGTGACATCTGCCTTGTGGCAAACCTCACCAGCGAAAACAAAAACTTGGTGGACGAAAAATACCTCTTAAAGTTTACCACAGCCACGGATGCGCTGGGGTTTAAGTACATCTTCGACTACGCCAAGCGGCATAACCAACCCTGCGTTATATCGTTTAGCGAAGGAAGCATGTCGAATTTCGACAACGACATGCAACTTTACCATTCCGTGTTGGACAGCCTTCAAGGGCCTGGACGCATCATTGTGGCTGCGGCAGGAAACGAAGGCGCACGCCCTGGTTACCTTAGGAAGGCCCTCGGAACCGACTCGGCTGGCACCTTTGTCGCACACAACAACGGGCGAATACGCGTGTCGGCCAAGAGCAAAGACCGCTTCTTGCTGCGCTTGCGCTTCCATCGCGTGGGCGCATTAACCACCTACGACATCGACACACGCACATTGTTGGCCGCCAAAGACTCGCAAACGGTGGACACGTTGACCTTTGGGAAGCTGCGATATGAAATCACCTCCGTGGCCTATCCCAAAGATGAGGAGGGCGCATTGGCCTACGACATGTACCTGCGTTCGCTCGACTCGCGTAGCTACGTGCCTCCGTTGGCCCTTATATTAATAGGTGCAATGGCCGACGTTGAAATGTATCGCGGCACGGGTTTGTGGGAAACGAACAAGAGCGAGCCGGCACTCTTGGGCGGTGACAACACACATTGCATCCTCTCGCCCGCCTTGTCGTCTGCTGTCATTGCCGTCGGTGCCACCTCGTATCGCACGCATGTCATCAACTATAAGGGCGAAAAGAAACGCTTCGAACGAGGTACGGGTGGCGAAAGGGCCACTTACTCTTCCGTAGGCCCCACTACCGATGGCCGTATTAAGCCCGATGTCATGGCGCCTGGAACGAACATCATCTCCTCATACAACAGCTTTTACATCGCCAACAATCCCAATAACAGCGATGTGCAATGGGATGTGGCCCACTTCGAACATAATGGCCACACCTATGCGTGGAACGCAAACTCGGGCACTTCGATGGCAACACCGGCCGTGGCGGGAGCTGTCGCCCTGTGGTTGCAGGCCAAACCCACACTCACCACCGATGAAGTGCGCCGCACAATGGCGCAAACAAGCATACAGCACGATGCTTCTCTCCCCAGCCCCAACAACCTTTACGGCTATGGGCAGATTGATGTTTATCGCGGTTTGCTGCACATCCTGGGCATAACCAAGGTGAAAGGCATCTACCAACATCAGCCGCAGGGGCTCTCGATTGTGCCTTGCGGCAACAACAAGCTGCAAATAACCTTTGCCGACGCGCAACCACACGCCTGCACGCTACGTATTTACTCGCTATCGGGTTCATTAGTTTTAAGTAGACCGCGCACTTTGCTCCCTGCGCAATGCGTTGTGCCGCTGGATATGCCTTTAATGGGGGTGTATGTTGTTCAGATACAGGCAGATAACGCCAAACATAGCGGTAGCACACTCGTTCGGTTCGCTTCCAAATAAACAAGCAAAGCCCCATTGCAGACATCAAGCACATTGGTGAAAAAAACACCATTTCTAGGTATTGCGCCATTGTGTAATTGTACTTAACTTTGCATCCGTAATCAATAACACATTAAAACTAAGAATTGAAATGAAAAAAACGGTGGTTGTGTATGGTTCTTCCACAGGAACCTGCCAAAGCATTGCAGAAACAATTGCAAGTAAGTTGGGCGTAGAAGCCCTTGACGTAGCTAACTTCAACGCCGACGTTGTTGCCGAGAACGACAATCTGCTCATCGGAACCTCTACTTGGGGTGCTGGCGAATTGCAAGACGACTGGTACGATGGCGTGAAAGTGCTTAAAGATGCCGACTTGGCAGGTAAGACAGTGGCCGTTTTCGGTTGCGGTGATGCCGAATCTTACTCGGATACGTTCTGCGGAGCAATGGCTGAATTGTACAATGCTGCAAAAGAAAGCGGTGCTAAGATGGTGGGCGAAGTGTCTGCAGACGACTATACCTACGATGATAGCGAAGCTGTTGTAGACGGCAAGTTCCTAGGACTGGCCCTTGACGAGGTGAACGAAGACGATAAGACCGAAGGTCGCATCGATGCATGGCTAGAAGAAATCAAACCTGCACTGTAATTTTTCGTACAAGAAATACATTTGCATAAAGCAAAACCCAGCGGTGGGGCCTGAAACAGACCCCACCGCCATATAAGACATAAAGACTATGCCGCAGACAGAAATGCTTCCAGCCGACATGAAGGTGCTGATGAACCATATATATGAGTATCAGAAAGGCGTGCGACAGATGGTTTTATACACCTTCAACAAGAAACACGAGCAATTTGCCGTAGCAAGGCTCGAGCGTCAGCACATCGACTACGTGATAAAACCTGTGGGGAAAGAGAACCTCAACTTGTTTTTCGGTAAGAAAGAGTGCCTCAACGCCATCCGAATGATGATTAACCGACCGCTAAACGAGCTTAGCCCGGAAGAGGATTTTATCCTCGGAGCAATGCTCGGCTACGACATTTGCCGACAGTGCGAACGCTATTGCGAACGCAAAGAGCGCACTTTCAAAATGGCGCAATAGACTAAAGGCTTTTCGGCAAGCGGTAACACGCAACACCAATCCTGGTGGTACTATGTAAGTGGAGCGAATTTGCTTCTAAGTACCGCAGGTAAATGCACGGACAGCCCAACAAAAATAAAATCATATAACGATAACTTTTAATCTTGTTCGCTAAATAAAATTCATAATGTTTTTGTATAATATGTGAAGGGGTGTCGGGAGACACCCCTTTATCCTTGTATACGCCTTCTTCCCAACAAGGCTTAGACTGACCCAAAATAAATCTCATGAAATTATGTGCGTGAAGAAAGGGGGCTTACAATTGGGTTTTAAGACAGGCCCGATTTAAGACAGGCCCGTTTTAAGGCCAACCCGTTAAGACGACCTCGTGTTGAAAAGATGTGGTAATCGTAAAGTGTTCGGCAGGACATAACAAGCCCTTCGCTAGCCACTTTACATTTGTTGCTAGCTTTACTGCGGGCACAGCACTGCCTTTACAAAAGTGAAGATGTCGTTGCTAAATATCGTGACGGCTACGACACACACGTCATTCCACCGTATATATCCACACCGCGTAGGCCACAATCAAGATGGCCACGATGGTAAGCACCACAAACAACACGCGTTCAATGATGCGACGACGTTCGCGCCAACTAAGGTTGCGCTGTTTTATCCTTTCATCTTCACTAACTCTTCTTTCTTTTCTTTTATCCATTCTGTCTAACTCTTGTCTTTTTATGTAAGTAGATGTGCCGTAAAGTTGGGGCACCAGCCCATGAGCAAACAAGCCAATTGGCTTGTTAACGATTTCACAAGCAACAAACCTGCCTTATCTTTGTTGCCGACAAGCTGCTAAGTGTGCAGCCCATCGGCGTGACAAGGCATTTAGAACCTCAATCCCATTTGGAAATCAATGAGGTTATAGTTGGGCGTTTTCAATGCCTTGTCGTTTACGCGCGCATATTCAGCACTGAACTTCAGCATGCGTGATGGTTCGAAGTCCACCCCAAACTCGTAAAGTGTTCTGGCCGTTTCGCTCTCGCCGTTGGGGCAATATTGGTCGAAGCGTGCCTTCACGTGTATTTTTTTCCCGTTGAAGTTGGCCACAGGTGCGATGGCCAAGGCATAGAAAGCATGCGCCCTGTCGCCCACCGCATAGTTGATGTTGGCATCTTGCAGGTCGGCCTTGGTGTTGTAAACCGTCTTGAAGCCATAGCCTTTGCTGTTGATGTATTCGCTGCGGAATGTCCATCCCTTAACAACATACTCGCCACTGAAGGCAAATCTTCGTTTGTCTACCGTCTGTTTGCCCTTCACCGTTTGTTCTTTGTTCGCTGCATCTAATATGGGCTTATGCGTATTGGGGTCTACAAGTGTGTAGTTTCCCACGCGAGAATACGAGCCTGTCCATCCAAACACGCCCAATCTCATTCCCTTGATGGGCATAACCCATAGTCCGCCAATGATGTCCTTTCGTTGGTCGGCATCGCTCATGTTGATGCCCTGCCCGTTAAACACGCCCACTTGATAATGCAACAAGGGGCGTTCGTTGCTGTTGGGGAACAAGTCGCCCTGTATTTGCACACCAATGTCGCGTCCGTTGCTGGGAGATTCGCCCGTTCGGTCGCTAAATCCCGATAGTTTCTGCACGCCTTGTGCCACCGCCATGAAGCCTTGGTCGATGGGATGCATGGGGTTGTCGAAGGTGAATGGGCGTTTGAACTGCCCCAGCTTCACGCGGAATGGCTTAAACTTCTGCCACTCGGCGAACACGTCGACCATTCTAGGCGAAGCACCCAGCGTGGCCGTGTTGCCGTTAAACTGCACTTGGGTTTTCCAATAGATGTCGGAGAGCAGCTTTCCTTCGAGCGAAACACGCGCCATGCGTATGCTAAATCCGTTGCTTTCGGCTCCCTCTTGGTCGGCCCACTGGTACTTAGCAACCATGTATCCGCTAAGTTTGATGTCGCTAACTAGCGTTAGCTTTTTTTCTTCAGCCGGTGTATCGCCGGTTTGCGCGCTGGCTTGAAGCGTTGTTGCCGCCACGAGCAGCGCAAGCATTGCCTTTTGTTTCATGAGTATCTTGTTAATAGTTGTTGTCTAGGGTCTTGATGGTCAGGAATTGGCGCGTCGTTCCAGCAACACGACGTTCTCCACGTGGGGTGTATGTGGAAACATGTCAACGGGCTGCACCTCTTTCACGGCATAACACTGGTCCAGTGCGGCCAAGTCGCGTGCCTGCGTTGCGGGATTGCAGCTCACGTATACGATGCGTTGCGGGTTTGCGCGGATGATTGTCTCGATAACGTCGGCATGCATGCCAGCGCGAGGTGGGTCGGTGATGATAACATCGGGTCTTCCGTTGGTGGCGATGAAGTCTTCGTTAAGGATATCCTTCATGTCGCCTGCGTAAAACGTGGTGTTGTCGATACCGTTTATCTGGCTATTCACTTTTGCATCTTCTATGGCCTCAGGCACATACTCCACGCCCACCACCTTCTTGGCTTTTTTTGCCACGAAGTTGGCTATAGTACCCGTGCCAGTATAAAGGTCGTACACGGTTTCGGTGCCGCTAAGGTTTGCAAAGCGGCGCGCCACATCGTAGAGGTGGTAAGCTTGTAGGGTGTTTGTTTGGTAGAAACTCTTCGGACCCACCTTGAACCGGAGGTCTTCCATCACCTCGAAGATATGGTCGTTGCCCTTGAAAACGTGTACGGGCAGGTCGCCGAATGTGTCGTTGCACTTTTGGTTGTCTACCCAAAGCAGCGACGTTATCTGCGGAAAACGCTCGGCCATGTGGGCTAGGAGGTTCATGGACGTTTGCTTGTCGGAGGGTGTTTCGAAGTGAAACTGCACCAGAAGCATCCATTCGCCCGTGTCGCTGTTGCGTATCATGATGTCGCGCAACAGGCCTTTTTGCAGTCGAAGGTCGAAGAAAGAGATGCCTTGCGCTAAGGCATAGTCGCGTATCTCGTTGCGAATTTGGTTTTGCAGGTCGTCCATCAACCAACATTTTTCTATGGGCAATATCTTGTCGAACGCCCCCGTGATGTGGAAACCGATAGCGTTCATGGTGTCGAACGTGGCCTCCGATGCCACCTCTTCGCACGTTAGCCAACGTTTGTTAGAGCATCCGAACTCCAGTTTGTTGCGATAATGCAGGGTGAGTTGCGAGCCCATGATGGGGTTAAGCGTTGGAAGTTGCACGTGCGAGATGCGCGAAAGCTGGTCGTATACCTGCTTTTGTTTGGCTTGCAGCTGCGCTTCATAGGGCAGGTTTTGCCATTTGCACCCTCCACACACGCCGAAATGCTGGCACACGGGTTCGGTTCGCGTGTCGCTATATTTGATGAATCGCACCACCTCGGCTTCGCAATAGCTGTGTTTTTTCTTTCTGATCTTGAGGTCCACCACGTCGCCAGGCACAACAAAGGGTACGAAAACCACCATGTCGTTGACCCTCGCCAACGCTTTTCCCTCGGCTGCCACGTCGGTTATCGTGACGTTTTCGAGTATCGGAAATTCTTTTCTCTTTCTTGCCATATATATAATAAGGTGTAACACGCACGCCAAGCGCGGCCGTAGCGGCGATGTTCAGGCCATTGATGCCATGACGACGCAGCATTTGCACGCTTAACGCCCGTTCGCACTTGGGCTACACAACTGCAAAGATACATATTTTATAAT
>CAJPTO010000165.1 GCA_905373605.1 uncultured Prevotella sp. | reverse complement strand
GCCAAATGAGCAATGTCAAACTTGTTTGAGCATTGCCCTGGAGAGAATTGAAAATCGTCGGCACGGAGCTTTTAGTGAAGTGGAAAGGCAAAACGCACTTTTCGATGAACGAGAAAAGAAACTTTTCAGTAAGCAACTTACCTTGTCAACTTGTCAACTCGTTAACTTGTCAACTAATAAACCAATGCTTAATGTACGAAAGGCACAATAGTTAAAGGAAAGGTCAACACAATGAAAATTCAGGATATAGCCAAACAGCGCATCATGATACTTGATGGCGCACTGGGGACAATGATTCAAGACTACAACTTGGAGGAAAAAGACTTCAGGAATGCCGATTTGAGACAACACCAAGGGCAGCTAAAAGGCAACAACGACTTGCTGAACATCACGCGTCCCGAACTAATCCTCGACATTCACCGCAGGTATTTGGCTGCCGGTGCCGACCTCATTGAGACCAATACTTTTTCTTCGCAAGTCATATCTCAAGCCGATTACCAGCTCGAACACCTCTCAAGGCAGATGGCTTTGGCAGGGGCAAAGCTGGCAAGGCAGGCTGCCGACGAGTTCAGCACGCCACAATGGCCCCGCTTTGTGTGCGGATCTGTTGGGCCAACAAACAAAACTTGCTCGATGAGTCCCGACGTTAGCAACGCCGCCGCACGCGACATCACCTACGACCAGCTGTTTGATGCCTATCGCGAACAGGTGTCTGCCCTGATTGAAGGCGGCGTAGATGCCATACTCATCGAAACGATTTTCGACACCCTCAACGCAAAGGCTGCCATCGATGCCACCATCGAAGAGATGAAAACACAAGGCGTTGACCTGCCCATCATGCTGAGTATGACCGTTAGCGACCTTGCTGGGCGAACACTTAGCGGCCAAACCATCGAGGGTTTTCTGGCAAGCATCAGCTCATATCCCATTTTCTCCGTGGGCCTTAACTGCTCGTTCGGGGCCGACCAAATGAAGCCTTTCCTCAAAGAAATGGCCGCTAAGGCACCTTATTACATCTCAGCCTACCCCAATGCTGGGCTGCCAAACACAATGGGACAATACGATGAAACCGCCGAAAGCATGTCGCCGCAGATTGCCGAGTTCATTAATGAAGGACTGGTGAACATCGTTGGCGGCTGTTGTGGCACCGACGACACTTTCATTGCCAGCTACGCGGCACTGGCAAAAGGCAAAAAACCACACGCCGTTATCGACAAGCCCAGCACACTTTGGCTCTCGGGGCTCGAGTTGCTCAACGTTACGCCCGAGGTCAACTTCGTTAACGTGGGCGAACGATGCAACGTG
Source organism: uncultured Prevotella sp. (assembly GCA_905373605.1). GTDB lineage: Bacteria > Bacteroidota > Bacteroidia > Bacteroidales > Bacteroidaceae > Prevotella. Next base: position 5,874 of record CAJPTO010000165.1, on the reverse strand, counting down.
GCGGGCAGCAAAAAGTTTCTTCGACTCATCAAAGAGGGACAATACGACGAGGCTTTGAGCATCGCGCGAAAGCAAGTGGCCGATGGCGCACTGGTTCTCGACATCAATATGGACGATGGCTTGCTGGATGCTGAAAAGGAAATGACCACCTTTCTCAACATGATTGCTGCCGAACCAGACATCGCCCGTGTGCCTATCATGATCGATTCCTCCAAATGGCAAGTCATCATGGCAGGACTTAAGTGCGCACAAGGCAAATGCATTGTCAACTCCATTTCGCTGAAAGAGGGCGAAGCACAATTCATTGAACACGCCCGAGACCTTAAACGTTTCGGTGCGGCGTGCGTGGTGATGTGCTTCGACGAGCAAGGGCAGGCCACAACTTTCGAACGTAGGAAGGAAATTGCCGAACGAGCCTACCGCATTCTTACACAAGAGGTGGGAATGAACCCGCTAGACATCATCTTCGACCCCAACATCTTGGCCATTGCCACGGGCATTGAAGAGCACGACAACTACGCTTACGAGTTTATCCGCTCCATATCATGGATAAGAAACAACCTCCCCGGCACGCATATCAGCGGCGGTGTGAGCAACCTCTCGTTCTCGTTCCGTGGCAACAACTACATTCGCGAGGCCATGCATGCCGTGTTTTTGTACCACGCCATCAAAGAAGGCATGGACTTTGGCATCGTAAACCCCGCATCGAAGATAACGTATAGCGACATACCTGCTGATGAGTTGGAGATTATCGAAGACGTTATCCTCAACCGAAAGCCCAATGCAGCCGAGGCCTTAATCGAACTGGCCAACAAGAAAAAGGAAGAAGAAGAACTCCGAAAGGCGGGAATGGCCAGCGGTGACGTTAGCGCACAAAAGCAAGAAGAAGAACAATGGCGAAGCCTTGAATTGGAAGAAAGGCTGAAATATGCCCTGCGAAAGGGCATCGGCGACCATCTTGACGAGGATTTGCACCAAGCATTGGAACGCTATCCGCATGCAGTAGACATCATCGAAGTGCCGTTGATGGCGGGCATGAATGAGGTTGGGGAACTCTTCGGAGCTGGAAAAATGTTCCTTCCGCAAGTGGTCAAGACGGCTCGAACCATGAAACAGGCCGTGGCCATACTGCAACCTTACATCGAAAAAGAAAAGAAAGTGGGGGCCACAAAGGCAGGAAAGGTTATCCTGGCCACGGTGAAAGGCGACGTACACGACATTGGAAAGAACATCGTGGCCGTGGTTATGGCTTGCAACAACTACGAAGTGATTGACCTCGGCGTGATGGTTCCTGCCGAACAAATCATCAAAAAGGCCATTGAAGAGCATGCAGACATCATCGGATTGAGCGGACTTATCACGCCTTCACTAGAAGAAATGATTAACGTGGCGGCCGAGATGGAGAAGGCCGGACTGGACATTCCCATCATGATTGGCGGAGCTACTACCAGCCAACTACACGTGGCCTTAAAGATAGCTCCCGTTTATGGCGGCCCTGTGGTGTGGATGAAAGACGCCAGCCAAAACTCTTTAGCAGCCGCCCGACTGCTAAATAAGAACGAAGAAGCCGCTTATGTAAGCGAGCTGAACGACAAATACGAAACGCTTAGGGCGGGTTATCAAGACAAGCAACAAAAGTTGTTGCCCATCGAAGAGGCTCGAAAGAACCGCTTACGCCTCTTCGACGATTAAATTGCAACATGTATATAAGAACAACACGGATAACAAATGAAAAGGGTCCTCATCGTTTCTCTCCTCCTGTTGTGCATATCGGGTTCGGTACATGCTCAAAAGGGTGTACGTAAAGACTATTATCTCGTGGCAATAAACGCCATAAGAGCCAACAACCTGGCTGAATTAGCCACCAACATTAAGCACATAAGCGACATAGACTCCTTAATTCCCTTAGATACTTACCACGCATATTCGCTATTAGGTTACGCATGCTTATACAAGAACAAAGCTGCCGTACAGAAGCTTATAAGCCTGAAGGCGAACATAGACTATGCCTATTCCGACGAAATCTTCGTCTATGATGCACTTTATATGGCTATAAACAACGAAGATTACAGCTTAACGAAACAGCTACTCTCCTTAGGTGCAGACCCAAACAAACCTTATAACGAAAATGGACTTTGCCCTTTGGTGGCTAGTTGCAACGTGAATAACGTTGCGATAGCCTCACTGCTACTAAAGAATGGAGCCAAAGCGAATGGCATTGGAAATCTCGGCGGCGACTATATTGAGATACCTTTAATAGCTGCCGTAATGAAAGGGAACAAGGATATGGTGCTGCTGCTCTTGAAACATGGCGCACAAAGGGAGGTGAAAGATGAGTCGGGGCACTCTCCATTATTTTATGCACGACAGAAAAAGAATGTCCCCATAATAAGAATGCTGCAAAAAAGGACAGCAAGACACACATTGCCACCCTCAAAAAACGGGTGAAAAAAATGATAAAACAATGTTTTCGTTAAGCCAAATAAGCAATGTAAAACTTGTTTGAACATTGTCATGGTGAGAATTGAGAAATCGCCGGCACGGAGCTTTTAGCGAAGTGGAAAGGCAAAACGCACTTTTCGATGAACGAGAAAAGAACAGTTTCATTAAGCCAAACACCTTGCTAACTTGCCAACTCGTTAACTTGTAAACTTATAAAGAAACGTTTTCATTAAGCCAAATACCTTGTTAACTTGTCAACTTATAAACATATGTATTGATTAAAGCAAATGCCTTATTAACTTGTTAACTCGTTAACTTGTCAACTTGTCAACTTGTTAACTCGTTAACTTATCAACTCGTTAACTTCTCGCCTTGTTAACTTGTCAAATCGTTAACATGTCAGCTTATAAACAAACCTAAGAAATAAGAAGCAAACACGACATGTTTGGTTCATTTTCACTTCAATTCATAAACACCCGTTGGACTTTTCCGCTTCAACACCTCCAATTCAAAGTCCTTACCAGCCACAATGCCGTAGCTACGCAAGGTTTGTTCCACAGTTTTCTTAGCCAGTTCGGGGTGGTTGTTTTCCTCGCTAAGGTGGCAGAGCCACACATGTCGAAGCTTGTCCGAGGCGTTATGGGCCAACGCTTCGGCACAATCAATGTTGCTAAGGTGGCCCGCCTTGCCCAAAATCCGCTCCTTAAGATAACGTGGATAAGTGCCGCCCGAGAGCATTTCCACATCGTGGTTGGCCTCGATAACCAAGTAGTTGGCGGCATTGATAAAAGGTTTCATCTCGTCTGTCACCTCTCCAACATCGGTAAGCAAGCAAAACGTAACATCGCCATACCGCACCTCGTAGCCCACATTGTCCAGACTGTCGTGCGGAACGCTGAAAGGCGTGATGGTAAAGCTCCCTAAACGAAAGGTAACGCCTTTCTCAACCAACTTCAATCGCTCGGGACTAACTTTGCAACGCACGCAATAATTCTTCTCGATGCCCACATGCACACGGTGCGTGGCATAGATGGGCAACCCATAGTCGCGGCTAAGGCTGCCAACAGACTTCACATGGTCGGCATGATCGTGTGTGATAATAACGTTTTGTATATGTGAAAGCGATAGGCCGTAATCGCGAAAATACTTCTTTAAGGTGCGAATACCTACGCCTGCATCTATAAGAAGCCCCTCTGTTTCAGTATATAAGTAGTAACAATTGCCGCTGCTACCGCTGCCCATCGAAATGAAGTTCAACATCCTGCTTTTAAAGTTTTCCACAAAATTAAGGAAAAAGCACGATATAACCAAAGTTTTTCCTACCTTTGTCTTTTCTAAATTGACTGTCACATGAAAAAAATCCTCGCCATCTGCGCATTGTTCCTCCCCGCATTGCTCGTTGGTTGCGATGTGCACAAGGCTGCTTTTTCGCCGCAATTCAACGGCTGTGTAGACTCGTTCGCATGCCATTACTTCAATTGGCAGCTCGACAAAGCCGCAAAATTCTGCACGGCCGAGTCGAAGAAATGGCTGCAATTTGCAGCCAGCCAAGTGCAACCCGAAGACTTGGAACAAATAAGAAAGATGCCCGACAACTTTGCCTACGCCTACGAAATAACCAAAGGCTCGGCCCAAGGCGTTGCTGCCGAAGTGGCACTGAGCGTGGAAAACTTCTATGTACTCGACTCCATTGGCAAGCCCGGACACCCTCAGGACAAAGGCACATTCCACTTGCAACTGGTGAAACAGGGCGAAACATGGAAGGTGAGTTTAGGGTCACTGCCACGAATGGACAAGAAACAGCAAGGCAAGGCACAGAAAGCAACACCCTAACACTTGCCAAGTTGAGCCGTTTGCCACGTGTTGCACAGTGCATCCAATGCATATGCCAAAGCACATCACAACGAAAGCAAATGTTTAATACTTGCTAAAATCAGCCCAAACACAAGTCGAAACACAAGATAATTGCACTGAAATCACTACATTTGCAAATGTTTTTAAACCATACAAAGAGAAGACAAACGGCCCACTGCCATTGTGTGCCGACAACGATTACATCAATGAAACACAAGCTAAGCCAAATTTTAATCGTGGGCATGCTGCTTTTCGCCGCTGTGGGTGAACTCAAAGCACAAGCCAACAACCAAAACCCCACCCCACCCTCGGCTAAAAACACCGACAGTACGCAAACACAGGCCAAAGACACTGCAACAGCAATGCCCGACACGCTGGCCGCACAGCTGGCCAATGCCGACTTAGGCTTGCCCGACACGGAAGAAAACGTGGGATTGCACCAATCGCTAAAAGTGAAATTCATCGAAGGCAACGCCGGCTTCATGTCGCTTGTGGCCTTGGCATTAGTGCTGGGCCTGGCATTTTGCATCGAGCGTATCATCTACTTGAGCCTTTCTGAGATAAACGCCAAGCGGTTCATGGCCGACCTGGACGCGAAAATCAGTGATGGCGACATCGAAGCGGCAAAGGAACAATGCCGAAACACACGCGGACCAGTGGCATCCATCTGCTACCAAGGCTTGGCGCGCATCGGCGAAACGATAGACAACATCGAACGTTCCATCGTGTCTTACGGCACGGTGCAGTCGGCCAACCTCGAAAAAGGCTGCTCCTGGATAACCCTTTTCATCGTCATGGCTCCTTCGCTGGGCTTCTTGGGCACTGTTATCGGCATGGTAATGGCTTTCGACCAAATAGAACAGGCTGGCGACATCAGCGCACCCGTGGTGGCGGCAGGCATGAAAGTGGCCCTCATCACCACCATCTTCGGCATCATTGTCGCACTGGTGCTGCAGGTGTTCTACAATTACATCCTCTCTAAAATAGAGCATTTGGTGGCACAGATGGAAGAGTCGTCCATCACCTTGCTCGACTCCATCATGAAACACAAGCTGTCTAAATGAGAAAGATAAACCTACATAACATCCCTGCCGAGCGGCTTTCGCAACGCGTGTTCTACGTGTTGGTGGGCTTGTGCGTGGTGGTTTTCGGGTTGTTTTTCACAGTGGGCTACGACATGCCTTACATCTTCAACCCCGAACTCAATGCGCCCATATTTACGGGCGTGGTTATCTACACTATGTATGTGCTGTTCTTGTTGGCCTTGGCCTGTGCCATTTGGAGCGCGGTGAAAGGCTTACGAGCATCGGGAAAAGGCGAAAGCCGCATAAACAACGTGCCTGCACGCGCCATTTCATATAGCGTATTCGCAGGAACTGCCGTTGTTCTGCTGCTCGCTTTGCTCCTCGGGTCGTCGGCAAGCCTTGTTGTCAATGGCGCATTGTTCGAGAACAAGCTTCTGCTGAAACTCTCCGACATGTTCATCTACACCATCGGCATCTTGCTCATTGTGGCTTTCGCCGCTGTTATTTTCGGTTTCACCCGTTATTACCGTAAAAGATAAAAAGGAGGTTACAC
>CAJPTO010000164.1 GCA_905373605.1 uncultured Prevotella sp. | reverse complement strand
CATTTTGTCGGCCGTGTTGTCTACGGTGTTGTAAGTTTGCATGCTAAACACGCGATTGGCCAACACGTTTTGCGTGATGGTTCCGTCGGCATTCACTTCGTGCACGCGCACTTGCCAAAAGCCGGCCATGTTTTCCACTGCCGTTCCACCCGGTTTCTCGTTTGTTTCAACGTCGCAAGCTGCAAAGCCCATGAGCAGTGCGGCAGCCGCGGCCAAATGTATGATGTATTTTCTCATAATCGTTGCGGTTTTATTTCTTCATCACGATGTTATAGGTGTCGCCTTTATAAGTAATGGTCCACGTAAACTCACCTTTGTCCACGTTGTACTTCGCATCAGTGAAGGCATCAAGCGTTGCAGGCTTGCGGTTGGCTTTTACCGAGTAGGGTTTAAACGTCCCATCTTTCTCCATCAACAGCAACGCACTTATGGTTACAGGGTTGTCGACAGGCGTACCAGCAGCTTCCATCGCGGCATAAAAACCACCAAGAAGGTCGTTAACGCTGAATAGTCCGGAGGCCACTTTTGTAACAGTGACCAAACTACGTGTAAAAGTTTTCTCCGTTCCGTCAGCCGCCACACGTTTTGTGCCAGCCTGTGTGCTGAATGTACCAGCTGCGCTGTATTTCACCTGTGGATTGCAAACAACTACAGTTCTTTCGGCACTGTAGACAAATCCATCGGGAGCCTTGCAAGCATAAGTTATTTTGTAGGCTCCAGGATCGTTGGTGTCTATGTCATCAAGCCCTTCAACTACGATGTTGTCGGAATAGTCTTTACCCATGAAAGTGGCACTGCAACCAGCATCCTTATAAGTAGTGCCATATTGCACTTCAACAGAACTTTTCCCATTCAAGCCCATCAGAACCACCGGATTAGACTTGGAGTCGGTTACTTCTTCATCGCCGCATGCAGCAAATGCGAAGCATATAGCCAGTACGGACAGCAGCTTTGTTATATGTATCTTCATCGTCTTTACGTTTTGTGTTTAATTTATTGGACGTTTTGAGTTTATGAGTTTATGAGTTCATGAGTTTGTAAGTTCATGAGTCTATGAGTTGTAAGTTCATGAGTTTATAAGTTTACATGATGTTCGCCACTCTGCAACAAAGCACATGGCTTAACTCCTTACCACCTCAAAGAAACCCCTTAACATCTCAAAGAATCTCCATAACTCCTCAAACTAACTCCTAGAAAAAATCACTTCACATCCCAGAAAACGGGGTCGCTGAGTTTCTTTTCTTCAGGCGTATTCTTAGGGTTGAGTGTTCTGGCCGAATTGGGATAAGGCACACGTTTGGCCAACCCACCGGCTTGAATGTGGTTAACGGCCGGAACAATAAGGTCGCCCGCGTTATAAGCAGCCCCATCAAACACCTCTTTGGCTGTGAACGAACAGGTTTTAGGCACATCGGTACGCCTAATCTCCGACCAAGCCTCCATATGGTTGCGCATGAAGAAAGCCAGCCACTTCTGCATGTAAATCAGATTAAGCTGCTGTTCGGTTGTTTTACCGTCGAATTTCACATTGTCGTACGCTAAGTAGGTGGTTGCATTGCTGCTCGTCATCCCACGTGAGCTGAAATCGGCCTTAACAGCAGCCTCATAATTGGTTTTAGCGGCGGCGGCATCGTTGTTAAAGCGCAGTTGCACCTCGGCTTTGAGAAACAGCAACTCGCTTGCGGTAAAGACATATATGGGCATAGCCTTAGCCACTTCGGCTTTGATGCGGCTCACGTCCCTGTTTTTCCAGTCAACTCCGTTGCGCCACTCTTTCATCTTTACTTTCGAACCAGGAAGTTGTCCCACGTAAGTGCCGCCGAGTGTAGCCGCAGCCACAGCATAACCGATGCGTGGGTCTTGAGTTGCCTTGTAATATTCCACCAAGGGGAACGAGGCCGCAAAGTTATTGGTGCGCAATGCGAACATCGCACCATACCACGGGTTATATTGGTTTTGCACATCCGTGTACACATCAAACGTCACATCGTTGCTAAAGAAACTGTTGTTGGCCACTAAGTCCTTAGCCTTTTGTGTATAATTGGCCACGTCTACACCGCCATCGATGAAGCGCATATAGATGCGTAGGCGCAGAGCGTTGGCAAACCCTTGCCATTGCTCAAGGTCTTTTCCCAACATGGGGTCGTCTAAGGTGATTTCGTCGCTGCCAATGTTGGCTTCGGCCTTGTCCAGTTCATCGAGAACGCCAAGCAGAACCGTCTTTCCATCCTCCCATGTGGGTGTTGGGTTGGCCTTTCCTTGAAGTGCTTCCTTATAGGGAGCATCGCTAAGGTTGTCTACCATCAACTGATAAGCCCATACCCTCAGCACGGTGCAAGCATAGTGGTTAGCCTTGTTGGGGCTCTTCTCCATAATGGTTTGCAAATCTTTCAGCGCATGCGCGTAAATAAGCCTGTAACAACGGTCGAAAAGGTTGCTACTCTCGTCGATGTTCAGTTCGGCTAAGCTGTTATACTGGTTTTGTTCTGGCCGTTGCTCGAAGTATTGCGAGAAGAAGCCCCCGTAGTTGAACAGTTGGTCGCCCAGTACGTCGGCGATGGCATTTTCAGCCGCAGGAAACATGCGCTCGGGCGTAACCTGTTTTTCGTCAGGAAAATTGGGGTTGTCGTTTATGTCGAGGTTGCAGCCACACAACGCCAGCGCGGAAAGGGCCACAAGTATTATTGATTTCTTCATACTGCTTCGTGTTTTAGAATTTGACAGATACGTTGAAGCCGAACTTTCGCGAGCTGGGGTTAGCCGACCACTCGCCAAAGTTGCCTCGCAGGTCGTTGCCGAACGAAGTAAGCTCGGGATCTACGAAGGTGTTAGAGGCTGGTGTCCACAAGAAGAGGTTGTTTCCGAATGCCGACAGGCGCACATCGGTGAGGAAAGTGCCGGCAAGCCATTTCTTTGGCAGCGTCCAACTGAGCGTAACCGTGCGCACCTTAATGTACGACTTGTCGATAAGGTCGCCTTCACCCAGTTCCAGTCCGCCATCATTCCAGAAATTATAGATGTCCGACTCGCTTATAGGCGTGTTGTTGTCCACATATATGGGTTTGCCGTTGGCATCCGTTCCGTTTTGCATCACGGTGTTGGGTATAATCCAAGGGTTGCGGCTGTTGTACGCGGTTTGCATGGCATTGCCCGTAAAGTAGCTTATGCCCTTCGTCCTAGAGTACATCTTGCCGCCTTGGCGGATGTCCACGTCCACCGACAGGGCAATGCCCTTATAAGTAAAGGTGTTGTTGATGCCCATAGTGTACTTGTAGTTCATGCTTCCCACAATTTGCTGTTTGGGGTTGCGTATGGGCAGGCCTGAATTGTCTACAACAATCTTGCCCGTCGCAGGGTCGCGCAGCGGCACATAAGCCTTGAACACACCCAGTTCGTATCCAGTTTTTGCATACATTCCCGTTCCGCCTGTCAAGCCATAGATAGACGTTTCGCCACCAAGTTCTTCGGGCAGGCTGATTACCTTGCTCCAGTTCTTGGTGAAGTTCCATGTTACGTTCCACGCAAAGTCTTTCACCTTCACGGGCGTGCCGCTAACAAGGAGCTCAACGCCGCGGTTGCGTATCTCGCCCAGGTTCATGTTCTGGTAGAGATAGCCCGAAGCGGCATCCATGTTAAGGCTGAAAATCTGCTTGTTGCTGGTACGGTTATAGAACGAAGCATCGAAGCTGAGCCTGTTGTTGAAGAAAGCCATGTTAAGACCCGTTTCTATCTCGGTGGTCATTTCGGGGCTTAGCGTGGTGCTTCCAAGGGTGTTGCCCACGCTGTAGGCGTTCCAGTTTCCGTTTGTGAAGGGGAAATCGCTGTTTCCCCAGCCGCTACTGTTGGCCGATCCTTGCGTGTAGACTGTCTTGGTCATGTAAGGCAGTGCATCGTTACCAGTCCTTCCCCATGCAGCACGCAGCTTGGCATAGGTAATGGTCTTCTTGACGTTTTCTGGGAGCACTTCCGAGAAAATCCAACTGGCCGTTGCACCGGGGTAAAAATACGAGCGATGCCCGCTAGGCAGCGTAGACGACCAGTCGTTTCGCGCCGTAACGGTGAGGTAAACCATGTTCTTGAATGCCACTTCAGCCTGTCCCAGCAAGCCCATGAGGCGCTGTGTGCGTTGGTAGCTGTCGATGGTAGGCCTGTCGGGCGAGTTCGAAAGGTTGTACCAAGTGGGTATGGTAAGGTTTGTAACCACAGTGCTTTGGTAGTTATACTTGCGTTCGTTGCCGTTGAAACCAGCCAGCACGTTGAGGTGCCAGTCTTCAGTAAGGTCCTTTGCAAAGGTAACCAGCAGGTCTTGGTTAATCTCCCTGCGACGCGTTGTCTGCTCGCTAACACGTCCAGTAAGGCTGCTCAACGCATCTTCCCAGTTGGGTGTGCCTGCATATAGGGCCGACATGTTTGGCTCACCCATGTCGTGGTGCTCGGTACTGGTGTCAAGTCCGAAGCGATAGGTGAGATTGAAGTATTCCAAGAAGTCGTAATCCAGCTGCAGCTTGCCATAGAAGCGTTCGCTTTCAAACTCGTTCTTGAAGTTGTTCAGAATGTAATAGGGGTTTGTTACGCCGTAAGGGGTATAGTAATATCCAGGCGTGTTGTAGGGGTTGCTCAAGTCTTTGAGCTCAACGATGCTGATGTCGCGTGGGGTTTGCATCACGTTGTTATACATCGAGCGTGAGCCCTGCCCCGTAGAAACGAAGTTGTTGCGTTGATAGGCGTAGTTGAGCGAGGTGCTGAACGTGAGGTCCTTCACCTTATGGCTTGCACGAGCCGAGAAGGTGTACTTGTTGTAGCTGTCGGCATCGGTGGGAATGATACCATCTTGGCTTATCTGCGACAGGCTGAGGAAGAAGTTGCTCACGTCTGTTGCGCCATTGAGCGACACGCTGTTGCTGTAGCGGAAGCCCGTGTCGAAGAAGTCGCGCACATTGTTCTTGATAGGCACGTAACTCTTGAAGTTCTGGTTGCCTTCGTACACGTTTCCGTAGCGCAACCACGAGCCATCGAAGCGCGGTCCCCACGAACCATTCTCAACATCGGTTTTGTTGCCATACCATCCCATACCGAAGTCGTTTTGCATCTGCGGCAGTCGCAACAGCGTTTCCCACTGCATGCCACCATTATATTCGATGCCAAGGCCCTTTTGTGCCTTGCTGCCGGTTTTGGTGGTGATGAGAATAACGCCGTTTGCAGCCCGGCTACCATAAAGAGCCGTAGCTGCGGCACCCTTAAGGATGGTCATGCTCTCCACATCGTCGGGGTTGACGGCACTTGCGCCGTTACCGAAGTCGTAACCGCGGTTCAATCCATCGGAACTGAAGTTTGCATTATTGGTCAATGGCACACCATCGATGACGTATAGCGGCTGGTTGGTACTGCCCAGCGAGCTGATGCCGCGCACGATAACCGACTTGGACGAGCCAGGGTCTGAAGAAGAGCTGCTGATTTGCACACCAGCCACCTTGCCAGCAAGGCTCGACATGATGTCGTTGGTGCGTGCGGCGGCAATCTCATCGCCCTTCACGGCTGTTGCCGAGAAGCCTAGTGCCTTAGCAGAACGCTTGATGCCCATTGCCGTTACCACAACTTCGCCCAGCGTTGTGTTGAGCGGTTCGAGCACAATGTGCATGTTGTCTCTTGCCGTTACCTCAACAGGTTTCATTCCGGCCGAGGAAATGCGAAGCTTTGCACGTTCGGGAACATTCAAGGTGAACTGCCCGTCTACGTTGGTAACCGTTCCTTGACCGGTGCCGGCCACAACGACAGAGGCACCAATCACGGGCTGTCCGTCTTCAGAACTGGTTACAGTTCCCGAGATTTTCATTTGGGCCAAGGCCGCTCCCATAAAGAAGAAGAGGCCAGCCAATAGCATAGTAAGCCTTTTTCCCATAAATTTTCTCTCATTAGTTATTATTAAAACAACACCTTATGGTTGTATGTTGATTATTCAGCGAAAAGAGATGGCCAAATGCCGCATGTTCTGTGTCGTTAGCTATAATGCATGGTGCAAATCTAAGAAAAAATTAAACACCAGCAAAACAAATTGCAATAAAATATTCAATTTTTATCTCTTTTCGCCGTCTCGGGCATGAAAAACGCAACATTATACATTCGACGGCGGAATGAAAACAACGATTAGCAACAAGGGCAAATTACAAAAACGATACGAAGTTGCCTTAACTTTTCATTCTCCCCACTTTCAATGTGCATCCATGTTTTGGCAGCGACAAATGAGCAAGTATTCACACGGTATGATGTAAGTTCGGATTAATCAGCTTTGCTATTGATGCGTATTTTCAGCTCCTCTGTACACGATGTTCAATGAAAGCCCCCTTACGTGGTGGTGCTTTTTGCCGGGCTACACGTCCCTAATAAGTAAAATATTCGGCACAGATTTTAACATTATGGCTGCCCTCGCGCGCCATAATTTGCCCATCGGCCGCAAATAATCTATTCTCGCATGGGGTTGTTGCAGGAGGTAAGGGATGAGAAGTGGCATCTGGAACACCATTTTGCCGCTTTTGGTCCGCCTTTTGGTACAATACACGTGCTAAGTGCCGCACATAGCCGTGCTTTTTGCATGAAAAAGGTCTACTAAATGCGGCACTTTGCATAGCTTTTTGATGCAAAAAGCACGGCTAAATGCATCAAAAAGCAGGATAATGAACGATAAAGGCGTTGTTTCGGACGGATAAGGGTGCGTTGAATGCCATGAGTTAGGTGGGAAAGTTGGCAAGAATACTGGTCGGGAAACAGACAAAGGAAACAATCTAGCGAAGCTAAACGATGCAAAAAGGACATCGAGGCTGACATGAAGTATTACACCGTGCCCGCTACCTACGAGATGGCTGTGAAAATGGCAAACCTCGTGAGGTATTCCTGCCTTGAAGCATTCGACGAAGTGGCTGGGCCGGGCTTCATGAAAGCCAATTTCCCAAAGCTCATCTACCTCACCGGTAACTGGGAATACCGCTCCAGCACATCGTTCATTCTCGGAACGGCAGAGGGAGGAAAGAAAATTCTCCTCGCTGGAACCAACTTCATCGATCGCTACCTCACCAGTGCCGACGCCATCAACACCTATTATCTCAAGACCGTTTACCACGAGTTCACGCACATCCTCAACCAAACGAAGCCTTATTCAGACGACTTCAAGCAGATTACGGGTACGGGATACGTGGCAGACAAATGGG
>CAJPTO010000163.1 GCA_905373605.1 uncultured Prevotella sp. | reverse complement strand
ACACAACACCCCACGCCGCTCATCGCTGCCAATGCCCAAGGGCATTCCGCGCAACGAGGGGTCGTCGCGCTGCTCCACAGAGGCATAGAAGGCATCCATGTCTATGTGGATTATCTTGCGGTTGTGGGCTATTGCAGGCATGTTGCGTTGCTTTTAGGCTAATCGCCTATGCAAAGTTAGGCATTTTTTGGCTGATAAAGAGCGATTGGGCTTGATTTGTACGCGGTGATGTGGTGACGTTTTCTTGATTGGGATTACGCCAATGTGGTGCATCACGTTTGTTCGTTTGTTCGCAAGCTGGCCAAATTGAGCAATAAGATAGCAGGCATAGCGAGTTAGCGTGTGGTCTTGCACTTTGCGGCGCATTCCTTTTGCTGTAGGTGTCATTTTGGTGACCTCACGAAAATGATCATTAAAGCAGGCTTTCAATGTCCCACACGACTCTATGGCCCTGCCAATTGCAACAACGAAGTTTTCCCATCGCGCAAAGCTAACACCTTTTGCAGCTCTCGAGCATACCAAATCTCAATGAATTTGTCTTCATCATCTTTGATTTTTTGGGCGATTAAATTAAAGGCTTCTTTATTTTGTTGTATTCCCCTGAATGTCCACATCTCATTCTTTTGGTGTTGTTCATTATTTGAATGTACAAAGATACGAGTATCGTCAAAAGTAAATAGGTTTGGGAGGCCATAGGTAACACCCCACACCTGCCGATTACACGAAAACGCACGGCACACATGCCAACAACAACATACACAGCACCATAAGCAAAACTTGTTTTTTGCATTTTCATACAACGCTCAGCATAAATCCAAAAGCAAGAAAAGCATGCAAATCACCGATTTTTCAGAGCAAAACAACGGAAACAAAAGTTAATAAAATATAACCGAAAACATTACAAAACCACTGCACACCCACGGCAAACAAAGGGATTGGGTGCGCAAACAGTGCCCTCACAAACGTGTTAACATTTAGATAAAAACTTGCTAAATAGGCGGTTATTAGATAATAATTCGCTATATTTGCAGCGTCTTTTGACAAACACCTATCATCAACCATGCAAAAATGGTTTAACAAGCGAATAGAAATACCATTAAAAAATTCGCTCATGTTGTACCTAAAAAAATTAAAATGAGACTGAAAAGAACAATTAAAACGATTGCTTTTACAGCATTTCTCACATTGTGCGCCACACCAGCGGCCGCGCAAGACCTATTGGCTAGGCAAGCACCGGTGGACAGGAAAATGAAATCGGTGGACACGCTCGCACTGCAAAGCATTCTTAGAAGAGAAGCAGCTCAATCGCCTGCAGCAAACCTCTACGATTCGTGGGACAACACCCGCACACATCACGTAACGGCACTGCCCGACTCGTTTCTCATCAACCTACGTCATTTCTGCATGCCAACACCCAGCCGAGTTGTAACTAGTAACTTCGGAAGTCGTTGGGGCCGCCAACATAAAGGCTTAGACATTAAGGTTTATATTGGCGACACCATACGCGCAGCATTCTCGGGGAAAGTGCGCATCGTGAAATACGAAGCTGCTGGATACGGAAAGTACATCGTTATCAGACACCCCAACGGGCTGGAAACTATCTACGGACACCTCTCTAAACAGCTGGTTACTGAAAATGAAGACGTGCGCGCTGGCGACCCCATAGGCCTCGGAGGGAACACGGGAAGGAGCACTGGCTCGCACCTTCACTTCGAAACGCGCCTTTGCGGAGTGGCACTTAACCCAGCCTTGTTCTTCGATTTCAGGGCACAAGACGTGGTGGCAGACAGCTATATGTTCCGCCGCTCTACCTATGAGTTGGCTTCTGCAGAAGCAACAGAGCTCAGAGGTGTGGTTGGAAACGGCGGCTATAACCGCGAAGATGTTTACGGAAAGGTGGGACGCGACAGGGAAGACGCACCGCAAACACCACAATACAACGCGACCGAGAAGCTCTATCATAAGGTGGCTTCCGGAGAAACGCTGGCTTCAATAGCCGAAAAACGTGGCGTGAGCATCGATACCATTTGCAGGCTGAACCACATGCGCAAGCACGACAAGCTGCGACCAGGTCAAATTCTGCGCTACTCGTAACAGCATGAAAACCATATGAGGCTTACTGGCCACATAACATATACTGACGGCGGACAATCACACCTAGATTGTCCGCCGTTGGCATGAAAAAAAAATAGAAAAACAAACGCATCATTATGGCAAGACGTAACATCGCCGTCGTTCTGGCTGGCGGAGTGGGAAAGAGATTGGGAATGACTACGCCCAAACAATTTTTCAAAGTGGCAGGAAAGATGGTTATCGAGCACACGGTCGACGTGTTCGAACGCAATGCGCACATCGACGAGATTGCCATTGTGAGCAATGCCATGCTTATTTCAGACATCGAAAACATCGTGCTTAAAAACGGATGGACGAAGGTGAAGCGCATCCTTAAAGGCGGTAACGAACGTTACGAGTCGAGTCTTTCGGCCATCAAGGCCTACGAAAACGAAGACGTGAACCTCGTTTTCCACGATGCCGTGCGCCCATTGGTAAGCCAACGCATCATCAACGATGTGGTTGATGCCCTGAAAACCTATAGAGCCATCGATGTGGCCATGCCTTCGGCAGACACCATCATCGAGGTGGAGGGCGACTTTATCAGCAACATCCCCGACCGTTCGCGCCTGCGCCGCGGACAAACACCACAGGCTTTCAACCTCGAAGTGATTAAAGCTGCTTACGAAAAAGCGTTGCTCGACCCCGATTTCAAAACTACTGACGACTGCGGAGTGGTGCGAAAATACTTGCCACAGACCCCCATCTACGTGGTGGAAGGCGAAGAGAGCAACATGAAACTTACCTATAAGGAAGACACTTACATGCTGGACAAGCTGTTCCAACTGCGCAACAACGAGGCCGAACGCATCGACTTGTCACGGGTTTCGCTCGTGGGGAAGGTGGCAATCGTGTTCGGTGGAAGCTATGGCATCGGTGCAGACACGGCCAAGATGCTGGAAGAACGAGGAGCAAAGGTGCATCGCTTCGCACGCAGCAACGGTGTGGACGTGGGAAACAAGGCTGATGTGGAGCGCGCATTTGCAGAAGTGGCTCAGGCAGAAGGACGAATAGACTACGTGGTGAACACGGCTGGGCTGCTCCGCAAAGAGCCTTTGGCCACAATGAACTATGAAGACATCGCCTACAGCGTGCAAACCAACTACATGGGAACGGTGAATGTGGCCCTTGCCGCTTACCCTTATCTCAAGCAAAGCGGCGGTAGGCTGGTGTTTTTCACCTCGTCTTCGTACACCCGCGGACGCGCCTTCTACAGCATTTACTCGTCTACGAAGGCAGCCATCGTTAATTTTGTACAGGCTGTGGCGCAAGAATGGGAAGCCGAGGGCATCAGGATTAACTGCATCAATCCCGAAAGGACGAAGACACCCATGCGCGTAAAAAACTTCGGTATAGAGCCTGACGACACCCTGCTTACCTCGGAAAAGGTGGCCGAAGCCACTGTGCGAACGCTGCTTTCTGACGACACAGGGCTGGTGATAGACGTGAGGAGGGCGCACGATGAACACTAACTCGCCCCTGCAACGCTTCAAACAACGCCATCTTCGCGCTTGTCAGCTTAAGCAATTGTCCATCCTTGAGGCTATTCATGCCATCTGCCAACGCCACGACATACCTTATTGGCTGGACGGCGGCACACTGTTGGGGGCGGTAAGGCATGGCGGATTTATCCCTTGGGACGACGATATAGACATCGCCATGCGACAAACCGACTTGCTGCGCTTTGTGGAAGTGGCGCAAAAGGAGCTGCCCGAGGGGCTTATCGTGCAGTCGCCACTGACAGACAAGCACCTCAAAGAACCCATAACCAAGGTTCGCGACCGCAATTCGTTCTTCGTTGAACCAGGCGACGACTTCTCTACCGATTACGAAAAAGGGCTTTTCGTAGACATTTTCCCTTTCATTGCCTACCCCAACTTGTCGCGTAAGCTCGTAAAACGGCTCACATTGGGCATCTCGCGAAGCTATTCCATCCTGCACAAAGCCCATCATTACAGCCTTCGTTCGTTTGCCGAGTTCTTCTGGTTCGGTGCAAAATACGCCTTTTGCCGCACCGCTTGGTCCGTGCTTTGCACCATCAACCGCAACCGCGACACCTACATCTCGAACATACTTCACAACAACGGCTATGGCATCATGCACCGTCAAGACAGCGTTTTCCCCCTCGCCGAAATCACTTTCGAGGGCAAACGCTTCATGGCTCCCCGCAATCCCGATGCCTACCTGCAAGACCTCTACCGCAATTACATGGACATCCCTCCCGTGGAGAAAAGAAAAATACACGCCATATTTGTGCTGGAAGAGCTGGAAAAGGAGGGGGAAGGAGAACGAATTAAGGGAAATGTCTATCGCGATTAAGCCTGTATACATGGTAAGCGTCATGGAGAGAAAGGGGCGCGCTGAGGTTATGTTCTGCGAGAGTGGGAGTGGGGAGCTGCATTCCGAGAATGCGGAGCACCTTGCTTTAAACCATTTTCATGTTTTGGTGTTTGCTGTGAGCAACACACTCCGTTCGCTTAATGCGTAGCGTTTACCTTTATTTATTCAAGTTCGTTGATGACTGTGCGTTCTCCTTCTCCTTTGTATGAGGTATGTTAACGCCTTTTACGTACGTGTTGCCCCTACCTGTGTAGTTTTCCAAAAGCACTTTTGTTTGTTCATATAACGAACGCGGCCGGCAATCTGGTTTGTCGGCCGCGTTTGGGATGTGGCATTATCTTACGTATCTGCTCACGCTAATGTTGCAAGTTTGTGTTCTTCGCGTGTTGATTGCGCGCACTGCCATGTGCATTTTAGTTTTTAGACCTTATTGGGTCGTTATATTCCACTTGCAGTCTTAAGAGTTCTTTCTTCAGGTTACGTGTAATGGCCTCTGTTCCAGGTTTGCCGTAGATGTTGTGAAGCTGCGAGGGGTCGGTCTTGAGGTCGTAAAGTTCCCATGCATCCACATCATCGTAGAAATGCATCAGCACATAGCGTTGAGTCTTTACGCCGTAATGGCGGCACACGTTGTGCTCGTCGGGGAACTCGTAATAGTGGTAATAGAGCGACTTGCGCCAAGGAATGCGCTTGCCCTTGAGCAGTGGGAGGAACGATTTGCCTTGAATGTCGCTGGGCACTTGCACGCCAGCGAGTTGCAAGAAAGTGGGGGCGTAGTCGATGTTTTGCACCATTTCGGTTACATCGCCATGCTTACCGCCCGGCAAATACATGAGTAATGGTGTGCGGAACGACTCTTCGTACATGAAGCGTTTGTCGAACCAACCATGTTCGCCCATGTAAAAACCTTGGTCGGAGGTGTAGACGATGAGCGTGTTGTCTAGCAAATTGTGTTCGCGCAGATAGTCGATAACGCGGCCCACGTTGCGGTCAACGCTGTGGATGACGCGCAGATAGTCGTGCATGTATCGTTGATATTTCCATTCAGCGAGTGCCTTTCCAGTGAGTTTGTCTTCCTTGAACTTCTTGATGATGGGGTCGTAATGTCTGTCCCATTGTTCTCTTTGCGAAGGCGACATGCGCAATCGTGCCTCCCTTCCCCATTTTTCTAGCCATTTGTTGGAATGTATTTCGTTTTCTCGGTCGGCCATTTTGAGGTCGTAAACGATGTCCATGTCTTTGATGATGCTCATTTTTTGCTTGGCAGCAGCCAGCCTTCCTTCATAGTTGTCGTAGAAAGTGGCTGGCAAAGGATAAGTGCGGTCGTTGTAAAGGTCGAGGTCGCAGGTGTCAGGGTTCCACACGCGGTGTGGTGCTTTGTGGTGAAGCAGCAGACAGAAGGGCTTGCTTTTGTCGCGTTTGTTTTCGAGCCAGTCCAGTGCCACGTCGGTAATGATGTTGGTGACATATCCCGGTCGGCGCAAGTTTTGTCCGTTGCATTTGAAGTCGGGGTTGTAATAGTCGCCCTGCCCAATGAGAATGTCCCAATAGTTAAATCCCGTAGGTTCCGAGGTGAGGTGCCATTTGCCAATCATAGCCGTTTGGTATCCTGCCTTTTGCAGCAGCTTGGGGTAGGTTTGTTGACTTCCGTCGAACGTCTTGGTGTTGTCGGTGAAGCCGTTTGCATGGCTGTGCTTGCCCGTAAGCATGCAAGCTCTCGAAGGACCGCTAAGCGAGTTGGCCACATAGCTGTTGGTAAATCGCACGCCATGATTGGCAATCCAGTCGATGTTAGGCGTTTCGATGAACCGTTTGTCGTATGCGCTGATGGTTTGATACGAATGGTCGTCGCTCATGATGTACACAATGTTCATGGGCTTCTTGTGTGTGGCTTGCTTGTTTTGCGCCATTGCGCCGGCCACGGGGGCCAGCAATGCCGCTCCCGTAAGGGAGAGAGATAGGTTTCTGTTCATTGTTTTTGTGTTTGTAAGCTTCACTCCCCAGCCCCTCTTTCAAATAGAGCCTCACCCCCGGCCCTCTCCAAGGGGAGAGGGGAGTGAGATGCTTTGTCGTTTTGTTTGTTACTTATGGTTTTGTTTGTCTACTCGTGAACTTGTCAACTGTGAACTTGTCGACTCGTGAACTTGTCAACTCGTGAACTCGTGAACTTATTATAGTCATAAGAATTTGCTTTTGGAAAACAACAGCCTTTGAGCCATGAAGCAGTTGTTGCCAACTTGTGGAGCGATCATTGGCAGATGCTTACGTTACAAGTATCTTGCAGTCACACTATCAGCATCTTGTAGTCACGCTACCAGCATCTTGTAGCCACGCTACCAGCATCTTGTAGCCACGCTACAAGAACCTTGTAGCCACTGTACAAGCTGCTTTGTACCGATGAATGCGGCACGAGAAGGTTAAAATCAAGGCAATATAATCAATTCCTTTTGACTTTCATTCCAAAACCATTTCGTTTTGACTATAACTCGTGAACTTGTCAACTCGTGAACTTATGAACTTGTCAACTCGTGAACTTGTCTACTTGTCAACTCGTCTACTTGTTAACTCATCGACAATTTTCGTTCCATTACCATCCCGGATTTTGTTTCCATAACTGCTCGGTGAGGTTTAACATGCGCGGGGCAATAGGCAAAAGGTAATCGCGAACAGGATTAAAACGCCAGCCTTGCTCGTTGCCAGCAGGGTTGCTGGGCAGGATATAGCGCATGGAATCGCCCGGTTTGCCTGTTAGGAAG
>CAJPTO010000162.1 GCA_905373605.1 uncultured Prevotella sp. | reverse complement strand
GTCTTACGCCACACTTTCCATCGCCGAGCTTCGTTTCCATTACGCCTTTGTGTTTGTCATGGTGCTGTGGGCGGCCTATGGCGTTGACACGTGGCAGCAAAGGCGGCGTGCAAAAAAGGCAACCAATAGCATGGCTTAAGCGCAGCTAGCGATGAAAGGTGTTGTTATGGGCAGGCTAAAGTCTGGTTCTATAATAAATCCACGTGAGAGTGCGTTTTCGTTCCATCATGATTACGCCATTTCGGGATAAGGAGCAACTCCTTTTGCGCAGTCTTTTGTCGCGATGAGGGGATGATCGTTTCAACTACCGCGTAGGGGTAGTTGGCATAATCACTGGTTCTTAACTCGAACTGGCTTATGATTATGTTTATAATAATTTACAAATCAGTTTTTCTCCACGCGTAATTCTAGCATCTTTTAGGTCTGTTTAACCAGCAAAAACCATGCACTTTCCTTATTCGACCATTGCACTTTGGCTAAGGTGCGCGGACAAAACCGTGCATTTTGCATCGTTTAGCTTCGCTAGATTGATGCCCTCACGCTTTTTTTCTTCCTGCATTGCCACTCACTTTTAGGCCTATTTCATAGCATTTAGCCTATTTTTCGGTGCAAACGGCCCCCACACCAGCTTCCCTTCGACCGCCTTTTACCGCAAGGAAAAAGGCGATTTTGCGTTCATTTCCCAGCAAAATGCGGCATTTAGCCTTGCAAACTCTATGAAAAAGCTCTGCTAACTCTATGAAAAAGCTCTGCTAACTCTATGAAAAAGCTCAGCAAACTCATGCAAATAGCAGGGCTAAATGCTGCATTTAGCATGCATTTTACGGTAAAAGGGGGTTATAAACGGCAAAAAGCCGTTATCCGATGCCACCTCTCAGCCTCTTGTTTTCTGCACTGCCACCCCTTGCGAGAATGAGTTATTTGCGACCGCTGGGCAATTTACGGCGCGCGAAGGCAGCCATAATGTTAAAAAACGTGCCGAAATTTTTACTTTTCGAGAAATGCAAACTGGCAAAGCACGCCATGTTGGGAGAGAGCAGGCATCGAACACGCTGTGCAAAACTACAGACGAGAAGCATCGGCAGCGAGGTTGGTGCATTAAAAACCGACATCGGCGTACATGTTTTATTGCCAAATGCAACTTCAAATGCAAAAGCGTTTGCCTATAAAAGGGCTGTTTGCGCACACAAATATTACATAAAAATTGCATAAAGTTATAAATTTGCATCATAGTGCGCATTTTTATGATGATTTTCTTGGTTGAAACGATGATAAGTGATACTTTTGCAGGCGTTTAATAAAGGATAACGTTTTTTGAGGGATAGATATAACCCTCTGTGTAATAGCGTATGCAGTGCGGACGACCGCAGCTGGAATTTGATTTGCATAGAAAACGCACTTTCCAAACAACGAGAAATGAATGTAATAATTATGCATGTGCAATACCCCAATAGGGTAAGGCCTGTTTGCACGTACGCACTTAACAGGCGGCAAGCGAGACATTCAAGGCAACAATGCCTTTACGCGCGGCAAGACAGGCTGTAAGGCCGAAGCGACTACAACGCGTACAACACACGTTGCGACAATAGAGAATAATTCAGATTAAAGGATTTTTATGGTAAAAAAATTAACAATGCTCTTGGCAGGGCTTTTCCTTGTGATAGGGACAGCACTGGCCGACAACCGTATTACCGGTGTAGTGACAGCTAGCGACACGGGCGAACCCATCGTGGGCGCAACAGTGAAGGCGCTTGGAACGGCTATGGGTACCGTGACCGACATCGATGGCAACTTCTCCATCGACGTTCCCGATGGTGCAAGGCTGGAAATCACCTACGTGGGAATGGTTCCCAAAAGGCTGAAAGCCGAAAAACACATGACAATCACGCTCGACCCCGACAATAAGCTGCTCGATGAAGTGGTGGTTACGGGATATGGTAACTTCAAGAAATCGAGCTTCACAGGAGCAGCTTCCACCATCAGCACCGAAGCATTGGCCAGTGTGCCAGTGGTTTCTGTGGAGAACAAGCTGGCAGGAAGTGTGCCTGGCGTTACCATCACGTCGAATTCTGGTTCGCCGGGTGCCGTTTCGCAAGTGCGAATACGCGGTATGGGCTCCATCAACGCAGGCAACGAACCCTTGTATGTCATCGACGGAACGCCCGTTACATCGGGCAACATGAGCGAGTTTTCGTATAGCAGCGCGGGTACCAACGTGCTTGCCACCATCAACCCCAACGACATTGAGAACATAACCATCATCAAAGACGCGGCGGCCGCTTCGCTCTATGGGTCGCGTGCGGCCAATGGCGTTGTGGTTATCACAACAAAAAGCGGCAGCAGAGGCAAAACACGCGTAGACTTCAAAAGCGATTGGGGTGCTTCGAACATGGCCGTGGACTATCGCCCGCAGCTTGGCGGTGACGAACGTAGGGCCGTTTTGCTGGAAGGACTGAAGAATTACTTCCTTTACGACCAAGGACAGTCGGCCGAAGACGCTGCTCAATCTGCAGCGGATATGATTGACAATTTCGCAGCCAAACCCGAAACAGGCTGGACCGACTGGAAGAAACTGCTCTTCCGCACAGGCTCGCACCAGAACTATCAAGTGAATGTGTCGGGCGGTAACGAACGAACATTGTTTTATGCATCGGCAGCCTACACCAAGCAAAACGGCATCAGCCAGCTGCAATCGCTAGAACGACTTACGGGAAACCTAAACCTTACCCACACTTGGGGCCGACTTACGCTGAACCTCAGTTCGATGTTTTCGAAGATGGGGCAGAATGTGTCTAACGAAAGTGGCAGCTTCGTTGCGCCCGTTGCCAATTACGCGCTGTTCCAGTCGCCCTCTTCTGTGGCATACAATGCCGATGGAAGCTTTGCCCCCGGCGGTGGATATGTGAGCCGAAACCCACTGTACGACTGGCAACACATGTACGACAGGAACACCGTGCACAGGGCTTTCAACACCATCAAGGCCGACTTCAAGATACTGGACGGGCTTAACTTCAGCCAGAAAATAGCCTACGACTTCATCTCGGGCAAGGAAGATGTGCTCTGGGATCGCTATTCGGGCGATGGTGCATCGTCTGGTGGCAACTTCCAACGCATGGCCAACGAGGTGAAACAGCTCAACGCGCAGTCGCAACTTAATTATGTAAGGTCGTTTGGCGAACACAATCTCGATGCGCTTCTGGGTTTCGAGACCGAAGACTTTACCTATTCGCTGAACTACCTTAACGGTTCAGACTATCCCGGCGAGCTTTACGAGGTGGGAAACGCCGGCACAACGAGAGCTTCTAGCCAATATGTGCAGAACAGGCTCGTGTCTTACCTGGGCCGTGTGAACTACAACTACGCCAATCGCTATTATTTTGGCCTTAGTTTCCGCCGCGATGGCAGCTCGCGCCTTGCACGTAGCAACCGTTGGGGCGACTTCTGGTCGGTGTCTGGCTCGTGGCGTTTCACCGATGAGCCATTCATGGCCTCTGTGCGCCCCGTGCTTAACGATGGTAAATTGAGAATATCGTATGGCCTCAACGGAACGCAGCCCAGCGCGAGCTACGGATACCTGAACCTTATTCAATATGGCGAAAGGTATAATGGCCGTCCGGGCATTGGTGTGGCCACGGCAGGCAACCCCGACTTGAAGTGGGAGAAGAACAAAGCCTTTAACGTGGGTGTGGACTTGAGCTTCATCAACCGCATCAACGTTGCGTTCGACTATTACTCGCGCACCACCAGCGACCTCATTTACGACATGCCCATATCCTTCATACCCGGATATTTCTCTGATTCGGGCGCAACACAAGCGCGAAACATCGGCTCGTTGCGCAACAGGGGTTTCGAGTTGACCATCTCTTCGGTGAACATCGCCAAGAAAGATTTCAGCTGGAACACGTCGCTCAACATGGGGCACAACCGCAACAAGGTGTTGTCGCTGAATGGTTTGATTAACGAAGCCGTAGACAGCGATTATCCCCGACTGATACTTCACCGCGTGGGCGAGACCTATAACGCCTATTATGGCTACGAATATGCAGGGGTGGACCCCGCAACAGGTGCTGAAACCTATTACGTAAACGACCCCGACAACCCCTCGCGCCAAACAACAACCAACGTGAACGAAGCCCACAAGGTGATTTTGGGCAGCAGCGAGGCGGCCATACAAGGCGGCATCACCAACAACATCACGTGGAAATTCGTCGACCTGGGCTTCACCTTCACCTACCAATTGGGTGGCGATGCCTACGATTACCTGCGTTTCCAACACTCTAATGGCGGCGAGGACATGTATTACACTAGCACACCAACATACAACAAGCTGGAAGACATGTGGAAAGGACCGGGCGACACATCTGCAAAACTGCCTAAATTCCAATACGGCGGCAACTTCGTTTACTCTTCGCGGTGGATGATGCCGCTGGATTACCTGCGACTGAAGAACCTTACACTGGGTTTCAGCGCACCACAAAGCTACCTTCGCCGACTGGGATTGAGCAAGGCACGCGTATACTTCTCGGGCAACAACCTGCTTACCTTTAAGTCGAGCAAGCTATATGTAGACCCTGAAGTGCCAGTGAGCGGGGCAGCCGCGTTCGAAACGCCGCAATTGCGCACCTTCACCTTCGGTGTGGAGATAGGTTTCTAAGCGGGCGCGCACCACTTATATATATGTTAAACAAGAAGCATACAGAAATATGAACATCATAAAGTTAACCAGCAAGGTCGTGGCAGCGTTGGCATTGAGCGTCGGCATAACGGCTTGCAGCAACGATTGGCTCGACAGAGAGCCGGGAACAGGCGTGCGCCAAGAATACGGCTTTGCCGATGTAAACAGCATAGACGCAGCACGCGTGGGACTGTACAACGCCCTAAAGGGCCGCAACGCCGATTTTGTGGACTATTATGGAGCTACCATGTTTGTCTATGCAGAGATGCGCGGCGAAGACATGCAGTACAACACAAGTTATGGCAGCAACAGAGCCGCCTTTTGGTATCGCCAACGGGGCAACACCCCCGACGAATTCACCTATAGCAACAGTGTTTGGAGAAGCGCATTCATCGTGATTGCGCGCGCCAACCGCATTGTTGAGGCTGCCAACAGCGGCAAACTATACGGCAGCGGAACAGCTTCCGATTCTATAGTAAGCTTGTGCCGCAATGAGGCGAAAGTGCTTCGTGCAATGGCTATCTTCGACTTGACGCGCATTTACGGCAAGCCTTACACGCAAGACAATGGGGCTTCGTGGGGTGCACCGGCCGACACAACCGTTCTGAACCCAGAAGCCAAGGTGAAAAGAAACACCGTGGCCGACTGTTACACACAGGTGTTGAAAGACCTTGACGAGGCCATAGCAGGCAACTTGGTGACATCGCAGAACACGGGATACGTGAACCTTTGGACGGCTAAGGCCTTGCGGTCGCGCGTTTACCTCACTATGGGCAACTATGCCAAGGCTCTTGCCGATGCCGAAGACGTGATGCAAAACTCGCCCTACACGCTGTGGACACCCTCACAATATGTTAACGCCTGGAGAAAGAGCGATGCCAACCACGGCAACGAGATGATTTTCGAGATTGCCATAACAAGTAGCGAATGGACAGACCGCGAAGGCATTGCCTATCTCTACACAGAGAACACCGATAATCCAAACGAACCATCGGGCTATGGTGACATGGTTGCCACAAAAGCCTTTGTAGACTCGCTTAACACCGATGAGAACGATGTCCGCCGCAACGTATGGAAGGCTGCTACCTCGAGTAGGGAAGCCGCGAATAAGGTTTTCGGTGGTGCAAAGGTGTACCTCAACAAAATGCCTGCCGTTAACGGCGACCCGCGTTTGAGCAATGTGCCGCTGATACGTTTGTCGGAACTTTACCTCAATGCTGCTGAAGCGGCTTTCCAAACGGGCGACAAGACCAAGGCTGCACAGTATCTCAACGCCATCATCTCCCACCGAACCACCACCACAAGCCGCCAAGTGACGGCCAGCGACATATCTTTGGCACGTATATATATGGAGCGCAGAAAAGAATTGGTGGGTGAAGGACATCGCTTCTTCGATGCCTTGAGGCGTGGAGAAACCATTACGCGCTATGCTTCGGCCGCCAATCGCGGATGGCACGAGGTGTTAAGCTCCGACGTGCAGAGCTACAACACGTGGACGTTTAAGAAGCAATTGCCGCTGATACCAGTTGAAGAGGTGGACGGCAACTCGGAAATTCAGCAAAATCCCTTGTATTAAGGATGGCTGGGCATAAGCAACAGGCTTAAAGGGCTTGTGCAGAAACTTCAAACGTGGGGAAAGCAATCGCGCAATGCGGCAAGCTTTCCCCACGTTTTGTGTTTCCAAGCATGTGCTTCCAAGTGGTGGCCAACCCGTGTAATGCCAACCCGAACTGGCGTAGACAAAGCGCATCCCTGATGTGTTTATGCCCCATAAAAATGTGTTCGCCGGGGATAATGTTATAAAAAACGCGCGTTAAAACGGCAAAAACGTAAAAATATTTTGTGCGTTTGGTTATTTTTTCGTAACTTTGCAGCATTCAGTGGAATGAGGAGCTCCGAGAGAGTTCCTCATTTTCATTATCAGTAACAATAATATATGATTGACAAAAACGTCGTAAAACAACTGGTTGAACAATGGTTAGCCGACAAAGAGTATTTCCTTGTCGACGTGGAAACGACTCCAGACAGCCGTATCGTGGTGGAAATAGACCATGCCGACGGCGTTTGGATTGAAGACTGCGTGGAGCTAAGCCGCTTTATCGAGGAACATCTCAACAGGGATGAGGAAGATTTTGAACTCGAAGTGGGCTCGGCGGGGCTGGGACAACCCTTCAAAGTGCCACAACAGTACGTGAACTTCATCGGCAAAGAGGTGGAGGTGCTTGACGGCGACGGCAAAAAATACAAGGGCGTGCTGAAAAGTGTTGACGGAAACGACTTTGTGGTTACGGTGAACGAGAAAGTGAAAGTGGAGGGAAAGAAACGCCCTGTGCTGCAAGACGTGGACCATGAGTTCAAAATGAACGGGGTGAAGTATACGAAATACTTAATTAAGTTCTGATAAAGTGGTTAAGGGATGGTGCTGTTAAGGCGTTAACCTTTATGCTTTGCCGGTGTGGTTGGCTGGTTCTTCTAGGTTTAGCTGGGTTTCTAGGTGTTCTAGGTTTCCTAGTTTTTCTAGTTGTTCTAGTTCTCCTAGGTTCTTTAGTTTTCCTAGTTTGTCTGGGATTTCTAGTCTTCTAGGTTCTCTAGTTTTCCTAGTTTGTCTGGGGTTTCTAGCCTTCTAGGTTC
>CAJPTO010000161.1 GCA_905373605.1 uncultured Prevotella sp. | reverse complement strand
GTTTAAATTATAGCCGTAACACTTTTAGGTTTAGCTGTAACTAACGTTTTTTATCATCTAGTAGAGATTTTACGGCACAAAAGTAAATAAAAAACTGAAATCACGAACAAAAAGCGCGATATTTTTATTATGAATTCTATTAATATATGTTAATTAGAATTAGGGGTGGCAACCGCAAAATTGCGCAAAAGCCGCATAAACACTGGGGTTCAAAGGAGAATAAAACCAACTTTTAAACCAATAAAATAAATAACGGCGATGAGCATGTTTGATGCATGTTCATCGCCGAAAGTGCTTTAAGCCTGAACGAAATGGCTTTGCAATTAGGCATGGCTATAGGCATGTATGCCGATGACTGCTTTACAACATCGGCTGTGCTGTTGAGGCTTTTTCCAGGCTCTCTATGCAGGATGTCCAATGCAAGTGGTCTTGCGTGGTGCTTTTTTCTCGGTTTGCACTTTTCAATATGTAAAAATATTGGTACATATTTTAACATTATGGCTGCCTTCGCGCGCCATAATTTGCCCATCGGTTGCAAATAATTCATTCTCGCATGGGGTTGTTGCAGGGAAGTAGGGGATGGAAGTGGCATCTGGCGCGCCTTTTTGCCGCCTTTTACACGCCGTTTGGCACAAACCAGGTGCTAAATGCCGCACATAGCCGTGCTTTTTGCATGAAAAAGGTCTGCTAAGTGAGGCACTTTGCATGGCTTTTTCATGCACTTAGCATGGCTAAATGCATCAAATAGCAGGATAATGAACGAAAAAGGGGGTGTTTAAGATGGACAAGGGAGCGTTGAATGCCATGAATAAGGTGGAAAAAAGGTCAAAAACGCAGGTCGAAAAAACAGTCAACGGAGACAATCTAGCGAAGCAAAACGATGCAAAAAGCATCATTTTGCTTGTTTTCTTTCCAAAAAGGCGTTTACAAAATGAGGAAAATGTATGTGTTTTGCTGGATTTTAGGACTTAAAAATTGCTAGAATTGGGCGTGTAGAAATGTCGTTTTGTCAATGAATGAGAAAGATTTGCGGCTTTTAGAACCAACCTATAATGTGCGTTAAGGGAGCGAGCAAATTATTTTCTTGCGCTGCCGTCACTGCTGGCAGCCGCCCCGAGTGAAGTCGGGAATGGCAACGGGCATCGAACAGTGTTCTATTGAGAGCCTGGATAGCGGCGCAATGCAGCACCATTCGGCCATGTCGTACACGTCCATGTCGAGCGGAAGGCCTTGTTGGAGGCATTGTGCCAGCCTAAGGTCCATGAAATACGACATGCCGCCACGCTGGTCGAGCCGTTGTGCCACGGCTTTCTCCTCGCTAGAGAAAGGTGGTGCGTAACGTGCGAGGAGCGTTTCGAGTTGCGATGCCGTCAAAGGCACATCGCCACCAGTGCGCTCCACGCCGGCCTTGGCAGCCATTTCGGGGGCAAACGACATTTCCGGCACGGGGTATTTGGCGGCATATCCCTGCGTGCCCACCACCTGAAACATGCGGCTATAGGGTCGCGGTGTCATCACATTGTGTTGCAGCAAGATGGTTTTGCCACGCATGGTGCGTATCATCGTCGACGTTTGGTCGCCGTTGGCAAAGTTGTTGCAAGGCCGTTGCATCACTTCTTGGTAGACCGTTTGGCCCAAAAAGGGCTCTGTGTGCATCGCCGTGAGGTAGTGAAGGCGGTCGGTGCGGTGAATGTCGAGCAGCTGGCAGGCTGGCCCGATGCTGTGTGTGGGGTAGACATCGCCCGAAGTTAGTCGGTTGTATTCCATTCGCCACTTTGTCCATCTCTGCCCGATGGGGTGTGCATACCCCCCTTCGACGTGAACCACTTCGCCGAGAAATCCCTCTCGTGCCATGTGCAGCACCGCCATTTCAAAATGGTCGTACACGGCGTTTTCGAGCATCATGCAATGTTGTTGGGTGCGTTCGGCGGTGTCCACCAGTTGCCAAATGTCGTCGAGGGTTAGTGCAGCCGGCACTTCCACGGCCACACATTTGCCGCATTGCATGGCATGGAGTGCGATGGGTGCATGCGAAAGCCAGTCGGTGCACACGTAAACAAGGTTCGCCCCGTGCAGTTGGCACAGCTTTTTGTAGCTTTCTTCTCCCCAAAGCACGTGTGGTCGCGTCTTGCCCAGCTGCTCCACGTGCTGCGCACCGGCTTCGGCAGTGTGCCTGGAAGCATCGCACACGGCCACAATCTCTACCCCGGGTATGTGGCACCATCGCGTAAGGGCCATGCGACCACGCGCCCCAACACCCACAAAGGCCACTTTCAGAAGGGGCATCGGCGCAAGGGATAACGAGAGAATGTTGCGCTGACCGGCTGCACGAGGCGGAACTGGGGTTTGTATCATTTGATGAGCAGGCGTGGTGTCCATTGTCTTTGAGGGTTATTTCTCTGCAAATTTACATAAAAAAGGTGGAAATAAGCGTTAGCGTGTCTAGGAGTTGTAGCTTTTCTAGGGTTTCTAGGTTATCTAGCTTTTCTAGGATTTCTAGAATATCTCGCGCTAGCCATCTTTTCACCTTTCCCTTATTTCTCCCGTTTTATAGAAATTCAGCAGGTTAATGTTCAGAATGGCCATATACTTGCTTTGCAATTCGTTTTGCTGAGCGTTAATCAGATTGTTCTTACCCGTCATCAATTCGATGATGTTCTTCATGCCCAGGTTGAACTGTTCGTTCAACAAGTCGTAGCTTTGCTGCGCACTTTCCACGCTAGCCTTAGCCGCCTTGTACTTGTTTTGGTTGTTGGTGGCCTGCAACCAGCAGTCTTCGATATTGGAGTAAAGCGTTGTCTGCTTGTCTTGCAAGTCCAGTTCATAGTTTTGTTTGCTAATTAATGCCTTGCTCACCGCCGTACGTTTGGCGCGATTGTCGAAAAGCGGGATGCTAAGCGTTAGTCCTGCGCCCATGTCAAAGTTTGTTTTGAGCTGCGTACCCCAAGCATTGTCGCTCATCGATGTGGTGTTGGTGCCCATGTTTGCGCCCAAGGTAAGCGTTGGCAGGTTTTGCGCGCGCGCAATTTTAAGGCTTGTTTCCGACTCGTTGATGCCCAACCTTGCGGCTTTGAGCTCAGGCCGCCAAGCAATGGCCTGCGCATACACCTCGCTCACCGCAGGGATGGGCTGCAGAGCCATGTCGTCGGTGGTGGCAGGTACGGCCACTTCGAAGGGCTCGTTGTCGGTAATCTGCAACAACTGCTTGAGCTGGCGTTTGAAATCGACCAAAGTGCTTTGAGCTGCCAGCACGTTATACTCGTCTTGAGCGCGTTGTGCTGTGAGTTGAGCCAAGTCGGCCTTACTTATTTTTCCCACGTTGAACGTTTCTTTGCCCCTTTCTTCGTTGCGCGTACTGGTTTCCAAGGCCTGTTTGTTCACGTTGATGGCCTCGGCCGAATACAAAATCTGCACATAAAGCTGTGCGATGCGCTCTTGGATGGTGGCTGCTGACGCCAAGGCATCGGCCTCAACGCGGCTTGCTTCGAGTTTGTTTAGGGCGATGGCATTGCGGTTTCGGTTGCCGTTCCATAGAGTCATCTGCGCGTTAAGTCCGTAAGTGCCGCTATAAAACACCTTATCGATACTCGATTGCACAGAGCCGTTGGACACACGGGCCACACCCGACTCGGGCCAAGGGCGGTAATTGACGTTCTGCGAGGCGCTGGCAGAAAGCGACGGCAACAAAGCGGCGCGGCTTTGCAGCACGTCTTGCTCGGCTGTTTTAACGGCAAGGCGTTGTTTTTGCAGGCTGATGTTGTGCTGCATGGCATAACGGATGCAGTCTTTCAATGTCCATTCGCGCGTTTGGGCTAAAAGCAATGTTGGCAAGGCGAAAAATACGCCAAGACATAGTTTCCTTATATACATATCGTGAGTTGATGTTGTTTTGAGTTTATAAGTGGATGAGGAGGTGAGTTGACGGGTTGGTGAGTTGGTGAGATGGTGAGTTTTTGAGTTTATAAGTGGATGAGGAGGTGAGGAGGGAGTTGGTGAGTTGGTGAGATGGTGAGTTTTTGAGTTATTCGCCACTCTGCAACAAGACATTTGGCTTAACGCTTTTACTCTTTTACCCCCTTTTCTACTTACCCCT
The DNA here is from genome assembly GCA_905373605.1 of uncultured Prevotella sp. Taxonomy (GTDB): domain Bacteria; phylum Bacteroidota; class Bacteroidia; order Bacteroidales; family Bacteroidaceae; genus Prevotella. The sequence goes on along the minus strand of CAJPTO010000161.1, from coordinate 3,359 downwards.
TTATTACTTTACTACCTTTCTCCTTACTCCTTTTCTCCTTACTCCTTTACTACCTTTCTCCTTTACTCCTTCTCTCCTTTACTCCTTCTCTCCTCAATTAGACCTAATTACGCTGCAAAAAGTTTACATAGAACGATTATTATCAATCATTTATCTCCGCAAGAGGGTACGATAAAGATGTGTAATCAGTTGAAAAAAGCAGCAGAAACGTCATTGCACGGCGACCTATGCACCATCGAAAGGCAGGCGGAAGGTGCAGCCCGATTTCCAATTGCTACAGCCATATGCGCCTTTGCCCTTAATGACAACCCCCTGATGACACAGCGGACAGGGCGTGCCAACGATGCTATCCGTGGCCGACAGCGGCGACGCGGGGGCCGACGGAGATGATGTTTGCGGCGTGGTTGTTGCTTGAGCACTTGTCTTTGCCGCCGTTGTCTGCGTTTTAGCAGAAGATTGCACCTTGGGTTTAGGGGTGGCATTCTTCTTTCGGGCGATGGTTTTCTTCAAGTCATCTTCCGTGGTGATGGTGATGTGGCGATTGGAATTGTCGCCCAACACCTCGTTCACAATTTCTGTTATCTGCACCTTCAGTTCGTTAACAAACTGCTGTGCATCGTAGTTGCGGTGTTCGATGTCGCGAAGTTTCTTCTCCCAGATACCCGTCAGCTCGCAGCTTTTGAGCAACTCTTCGCGTATGATGCCGATTAGTTCGATGCCCGTAGGCGTTGGCAGCAGGTTCTTTCGTTCGCGGCGAATGTAGTGGCGCTTAAACAACGTCTCGATGATGCCAGCACGCGAGGATGGCCGGCCGATGCCATTCTCTTTCAATGCGCTTCGCAACTCCTCGTCTTCTACAAACTTTCCAGCCGTTTCCATTGCCCGCAGCAGCGTTGCTTCGGTGTAAGGTTTCGGTGGGGTGGTCCATTTCTCGGTCAAAGTGGGCGTATGCGGACCTTTCTCGCCTTTGGTAAAGGTGGGCAAGGTGCGCTCTTCGGTCTGCTGTTTGGGTGTATCTTCGTCGTTGTTGTTGGGTAAGTCTTTGGCATATATCACGCGCCAGCCCTGCTCAAGTATTTCTTTGCCAGTGGCTTTCAGCTCGATGTCGTCTACCTTTCCCGTCACATTGGTGGTAGAAAACTTGCAGTCGGGGTAGAACACGGCGATGAAGCGGCGCACAACAAGGTCGTAAACATTCCTTTCCATGTCGGAAAGGCCACCAGCAGGCACGCCCGTTGGGATGATGGCATGGTGGTCGGTTACTTTAGACGAGTCGAAAACCTTCTTGCTCTTGGCCAATTGCTGTCCCAACAGGGGTTGGGTGAACTGTTCATAGCCGCGAACTCCTTTTAATATAAGCGGACACTTGGGGTAGATGTCGTCGCTAAGGTATTGCGTATCCACGCGCGGATAGGTGGTAAGCTTCTTTTCGTAAAGGCTTTGGATGAGGTTGAGCGTCGTTTCCGCAGAATAACCGAACTTTCTGTTGCATTCCACCTGCAGCGAAGTGAGGTCAAAGAGGTGCGGTGGAGCCTCTGTTCCCTTCTTCTTCACCACGGATGTTATCTCAAAGTCGCGGTTGGCGATGGTGGCAAAGGCGCGTTCGCCCTCCTCCTTGTTGGTGAACTTGCCCTTGGTGGCGGTGAAAAGGGTGTCGCGATAGATGGTGGAGAGCACCCAATAAGCCTCGGGCTTGAAGTTGTCTATCTCTTTCTGCCGGTTAACGATGAGGGCTAGCGTGGGCGTTTGCACACGGCCTATGCTCAACACCTGTCTGTTTTGGCCATATTTCAAGGTATAAAGGCGCGTGGCGTTCATTCCCAGTATCCAATCTCCGATGGCACGACTCAGTCCGGCGAGGTATAGCGGTTGATATTCGCTTTGGTCTTTCAGGTTTTCGAAGCCTTGGCGGATGGCTTCCTCGGTGAGCGATGAAATCCACAGCCGTTTGACGGGACATTTGGCTTGCGCCTTCTGCATCACCCAGCGTTGTATCAACTCGCCCTCTTGTCCGGCATCGCCGCAATTCACAATCTCGTCGGCGTTTTGCATCAGCTTTTCAATCACCTGGAATTGTTTTTCGATGCCGCGGTCTTGAATAAGCTTAATGCCGAAGCGTTGTGGCAACATGGGAAGTGCGCCAAGACTCCACCGTTTCCAATTGTCGGTGTAGTCGTTGGGTTCTTTCAGGGTACAGAGGTGGCCGAAAGTCCACGTCACTTGGTACCCGTTGCCCTCCATATACCCGTCGCGCTGTGCTGTTGCGCCTATCACCGAGGCGATGTCGCGCGCCACACTGGGTTTCTCGGCTATGCAAACTTTCATCTTCTTTTAACCAATTAAGGCTACAAAGGTAGGAATTTTATTTTGAAAAAGGGGGAAGTGGCGTTGTTAAGTGCGCCCCACAACAACCCTTGGGGGCTGTTGGATAGTGCTAAAATGCCTAAAAGCACAGACGGAACGCACGCAATCTCGCAAAAGAATGCTAACTTTGCCCCCAGTACAACATGTTGAACCCCTAAAGAACAACGCAAATGGACTTTTTGAATTTGGTAAACGAGCGGTTTTCGGCTCGCGCTTTCACAGGCCAAGCCGTGGAAGACAACAAAGTGGATTACATCTTGGAATGTGCCCGGCGCGCCCCTTCGGCTTGCAACAAGCAGCCTTGGCACTTCGTTGTGGCGCAATCGGAAGCGGCGCGGAGCAAGGTGCAGCAGTGTTACAACCGCGAATGGATAAAGCAAGCTCCCTTACACCTTATTATATATGCAGCCAACGAACAGGCTTGGGTGCGCGATGAAGACGGCAAGAACCATGCTGACATCGATGCCGCCATCGCCGTTGAGCACATCTGCTTGGCTGCAACCGCCGTGGGATTGGGCAGTTGTTGGGTGTGCAACTTCAATGTCGAGGCACTTAAGGCGGCCTTCCCCGTGGGCGAAGCGTGGCATCCTGTGGCCATCGTGCCCATCGGATATGCCGCCAACACGCCTGCCAAGCCCTCGCCACGAAAGGAATTGGAAACGCTGGTGTCGCGATTTTAGGGAAGGAACGGGCGGAAGACTAACAGAATAAATGCCAAAAAGCGCGCTCGAAACCCATGTTAGGGGCTTCGGACGCGCTTTTTTACAAATTTAAACAGAGTGTCAAAAAGACAATTGACATGCGCAAACAGCAAAATTACGTTATCCAATAAATGCCTTTTGCGTTACTTTTTGCAATATTTTTTACAGCCAAGGTTTATTTCATTACAAAACGCCAAGCCCAAACAACCTTTGCGGACGAAAAATAACCATCAAAAAATTTGGCTGGAATAGCAAAAAAAACTATCTTCGCATCATCAACTACCACTATTAGGC
>CAJPTO010000160.1 GCA_905373605.1 uncultured Prevotella sp. | reverse complement strand
CATTTAAGGTTCTTGTTTCCCGATGCAGCGACGATAATTCCGCCCACCACGGCGTTGTTCGTTCCGCTTAGGTCGTAAGAGCCGTTGCCCATGTTGTAAGCGTAAGTGCTGTACGAGGCATAGTTGTTGCTAATGGCCGAGTTGCCGTTTTGTCCCCATGCAATGCGTAGTTTGGCATCGTTAAGGATGTTGTTGCGCTTGAAAAACTTCTCTTCGGTGAAGCGCCAGGCTGCCGAGAAGGCGGGGAACACCCCCGAATTGTTGCCTTTGTGCAGGCGCGAGGTTGCGTCGCGGCGCAGTGTTGCCGAGAGCAAGTAGCGGTCGCCATAGTTGTAGTCGGCTTTCCCGAACACTGAGAACAGCGCCCATTCGGCCTTTCCCCCTCCGTTTGTTTGTGTGCCTTCGCCAGCACCAAGCTGCATGTAGTTGGCATCTTCAAAGGCAAAATTGTTTCTGAAGCCCGAAAGGTCTTCGAAAACATATTTTATCGCCTCGGTACCAGCCAGCAGGTTCAGTCGGTGTTGGCCAAACTCGGCGTTGTATGTGGCGGTGTTGGTCCATGTCCATGTGTCGCCTTGGCCATAACCGCGGTTAACGCTGTTCACGTCTGCCGGCAACACCTTGCGCGTGAGCGTCTTGTTGAAGAACTGGATGTGCTCAATACCCAGGTTGGTTTTCAGCGTTAGCCCCTTGATGGGCAGCAGCTCGAGGTATCCGTTGCCGAAGATGCGCCAGCTTTCGTTGCTGTTGTCGCGGCCGTTGTACAGTTGGTGCACCGGATTGGCGATGTCTGAACTAGCCAATGTCATGGGATTGGTGAACGCCCCTTGCAAGTCGCGCACGGGTATGGCGGGATGTTGGCGCATGGCTGTGTAAGGAATGCCGCGATCGTCGCCAGTGGAATAGCCGCGGTCGAACCATTTGGCTATCATGAGGTTCTCTCCCACGTTGAGATACTTTGAAATCTTGTACGTAGAGTTCAGTCGGGCCGAGTAACGGCGATAGAAGGTGTAGTCCATCAGTCCGTCTTGGTTGATGTAATTGGCCGAAAACATCATCGAACCCTTGTCGCTGCTGTTGGTAACACTGGCAGATAGGTTGTGCGTCCATGCGGCATTGTACACTTCGTCTTGCCAATCGGTGTCTGCTGCGCGCACATTGTGTGCCGCATCCAAGTATTCGGCCAGCACGGGTGTGGAACCGCTGCCGTAGAAAGCGTGTGAGGGGCGCAGCCCGGCGTTGTTGTTGGCGGCCCAATACATCTCTCCCCACTGCTGTGCGTTGAGCATGTCGTAGGTTTTTCCCACTGTTTGCAGGCTCACGGCATAGTTTACGTTCACAGCCAAGCGGTTTCCCTTGCCTTGTTTTGTGGTGATGATGATAACGCCGTTGGCTGCTCGGCTGCCATAGATGCTGGCCGAGGCGGCATCCTTAAGCACTTGTATGCTCTCGATGTCGGCGGCGTTGAGCGAGTTGAGGTTCTCCGACGAGGGTATTCCGTCGATGATGTAGAGCGGATCGCTGGCATTGATGGTGCTCATGCCGCGCACCCTGACGGTGGAACCGCCGCTGCCCGGTGCGGCATCGGTGACGATTTGCACGCCTGCCAGCTTGCCTTGCATGGAACCAAGCATGTTGGGGTTCGACTCGCTTACGGGGTCTTTCATGTTCATTACCGACACGGCACCCGTCAAGTCGGCCTTTCTTTGGGTGGTATAACCCGTCACCACCACCTCATTCAGGTTAGCTGCGTTCTCTTCGAGAACGATGTTCATGGTTGGAGTGGCTTTCACTTCAACCGACTTAAAGCCCAGGTACGAAATGACAAGCGTTGCGCCGTTGCTCACTTCAAGCTTAAAGTTTCCGTCAATGTTAGTTACTGCACCTCTGTTGGTGCCTTTCTCCATAACCGATGCGCCGATGATGGGTTCGCCATCGGTGGCCGATGTCACCGTACCGCTTACGTTCAGCCCTTGCGCATGTGCAAGTGTGCAGGCAACTATGGCCATGAAGGCGAGAAAAAACGTTCGTAGATGTCTCATACTTGTTGCATAATTAGGTTTTTTAAAATAATGAATGTGTCTAAAGATTGTTTCGTTGCTGGAATGGTTGCGGCCATGCTCGCTAGATTTAGCCTTTGCGTCGAATTGATTTATGTCAATTCTGCTTGGGCCGGTTTCCAAATCCTGCAATGCAAAGTTACGTGTGTTCCCCGGTTGGGGCGTGCATTATTCGTTCGGATGCTAGCAATAATCGTTCATGAAACAATTTTGCTTGAGAAAGCAACTAAAGTGAATGTCGGCGGATAAAATGCTCATAGTCAAAACAATATTTGCTTTTGAGAAATGACAGCCTTTGAACGACGGCGCGTTTGCCGTCATCTTGTGGAGCTATCAACCTGCTGATGGTGCGCTACAAGCATCTTGTAGCCTCACTACAAAGGCCTTGTAGCGGCTGTACAAGCATCTTGTAGCCATCGTACAAGGGTCTTGTAGCCACGCTACAAGCTGCCTTGTACTGATAAAGAGCGTACATTCTTGTTGGAAACGAGTGTTTAAAACCAATTCTTCTTGACGATAAATGAATACCACTGAAATGTGAAATGCCTTGCCAAAGATACGACATCAGTGCTGCTGGCTGAGTCGTCGGCGTTGCCAAAAGGTAGGTAAGGGAAAACGATGAACCCTCCAATACTTTTCCCAAAGTTAGGAAGAAGTGGCGTTCAATCCAATTTATTTTGTGCTGCCTTTGATGGTTCTTAATGATTATTAACAAGCTGCGCGGCTGTGTGCGAACAACGGGTTGCCCTCTACCTATGTTCGAAGACAACCCGTTGGCTTTGAAGCGGCCTTTCACCTTTGGGAAAAGCCTATCTGGCTGTGCTTACGCTGAGGTTGCTAACCGTCACTTCGCCGCCATAGCTGTTGATGCTCCAGGGGTTTTTGGCCATGTTGTAGATGCGGTTGGTGTAGCAGCACACGTCGTTGATGTACATCGTTAGCACGCTGTTGTCGGTATATATCGTTACGTTATAGGTGTTGTCGGTGGGTCGGTCAAACACATAGCCGTCTATTCCCTCGACAAATCCCTTTCCGGCAGAGCCTTCTTCCTCGAAATTCACCTTGCGTTTGTCGGCCCCTTCGGGGTTAACCACCAGCGTGTACCATTTATCCGAGTCGGTTCCGCGCACCAACGAGATGCCGAATTTGTCGGTGTTGCCTGCCGTTTTCACGGTGAAGCTGATGCGGTTTACCTGTCCCAGGCGGGTGAACAAGGCCCAGGCATCGCCAGTGAGTTTGAGGTTGGTGCCGTCTTGCGCCACGCCTTGCGTGCTTTGTGCCATGAGCTTGGGTGCGGCATTTTGGCCGAACTGGGCGTTGATGGCCGGCACTTCGCCCAGCGACAACGTGCCGTCGGCATGCTGTATCAAGCGGTGTGCCACGAGGTTTCCTGCCCATTCGGGTTCGTGGGGATAAGCCCCGACATCGGTATTGTTGTTTCCAGGGCGCGTGGGACACCATCCCCAGATGTAACGGTTGGTGCCGTCGCTGGCCGTTTTGCCGGCATAGAAGCCGCGACTGTCGAGAAATCCCTCGTGGCTGTCGGGCCAACGGCCGGCATCGTTGGCCGTGCAGGCCTTCAGTTCATCGAGCGTTCGGCCCTTGAAGTATTGCACGCGACGCACGGCAGCATGCTTTTCGCTGTAAACCAGATACCACCAGTCGCCCATTTTGAAGAGGTCGGGGCACTCGTAGAAGCGGTCCCACATCATGGTCATGAACACACCCACGTGCTTCCACGCCTTTAAGTCGGGCGAAGAAAACTCTGCCAGCACGCCTTTGCCGTCTTTACAGGTCGACACGAGCATGCGATAGCTGCCGTCTTCGGCCTTATAGACGTAGGGATCGCGAAAATCGTTGGCACTATAGCCATAGTCGTTGCCGCGGATGGCGAAGGTTTGGCTCTTGGTCCACGACTTAAAGTCGGTCGATGTGGCCACCATCACCACTTGTGCGTTGTCGTTAGCGCGTGGTTGGTGCTTGTTGCCTGTGTAGAAGGTGTAGTAAGTGTGCTGCCCTTCGTCGTAGATGGTAGAGCCAGTGCCCAGTGCTGCGTCTTGTTCGGCCGCCCCTCCGCAGGGTATCAGCTCGCCCAACGAGGTGTAATGTGCCGCATCCGTGGTGCTAACCGCCCAAATGGGGTGATAGGTTGCAGCGGGATTAGGACGGTAGTCTTGCAGGTAAAGCACCTTGAAATCCTTTGCCACGGGGTCGAAGAAGGGCATGGGGTCGCCCACGTATCCGGCGAAAGGCTTATAATAGGTGTCTTGTTTCTTGTCGTCTACCGATGCGAAGAAGGTTGTTGTGCCCTGCCAGTCGCGTTCTTCGACGGCGGGTGCGTCGCTTTCGCAGCTTGCCAGCGGTGTGGCCAGCAAGGCAAGCGAAGCGATGAGAAATGCTGTTCTTTTCATTTTTGCGGGTTTATCGTTTAAGAAGGTTGATGGCGTTGCGTGTCAGTGTGGCAACATTGTTGTGATAATGTGGCGTAACGGGGTCGATGCTGTACCAGTCGTAGCAGCCCGAGCCGATGCATACGATGCCGCCTTTCGTTCCGTTGGCAGGTATTTCCCAAGCCACGATGGCACCATCGCCGCCATATCCAAGGTCGCGTGCGCCGGTTTGGTTGCGCCAAGTGTCGTAGTCGGCATAGCCGCCCCAGTCTGCACCGATGTGCCATTGTGCAGTCGAGTTGGTTATTCTATAGCCGGCATCGCAGGTAAACACGTCGTTGGGGGCGTCGCTCTTCATCACAAGGTTGCTGTAAAGGGCGTTGTCGGTGTGTCCACGCATGGAGAAACTCCAAGGCGAACCCACGGTTTCGGCTTCGTTTTCGTTCTGTCCCCAGCAGTTGTTTGGCACGCCGTCGTTCTTCATCGCACCGATGAAGGCCGGCATGTTGGTGGCATAGCGTGTAAAGAGGAACGAACCGCCCGCGTTATAATAGTCGCGCAGGGCCACGGCAGCATCAACGGCGGCAGGTGCAGCCTTCTCGAAGGCCTCTTTTCCGTCCACTCCGCCATCCTTATGATAGTGCCACCATATCACCTTGCATGCACTTAGGTCTATACTTCCGTTCTTGATGTCGGCGAACGATGCGTAAAGCGAGTTGGGAACGTTGGCCAACATCCAGCGACAAGCCGTAAGTTCCTCGATGTTCAGCTGGTCCATGCTCGATGCAAGGCCTACAAATACCACCTCGGGTTTGCCTATCTTCGTCACGGTTACGGTGTAAGTGGTGGAGGCGGTGTTGTTGGTAACGGTTATTTGCACGGGGTTGGCGAAGCTGATGGCCACTCCGCTGGCGATTGAAGCTGTGGCGTTGTCGCTCAAAGTGAAGGTCGGCACGAGCGAAGCAAGGTCTAACGCTTCGGGAACGTACACCGAAATGGTCTTTGCTTCTTCGTCTACAATGCCCGTATACAGGTCGTTAATCTTAAACGAGGTTATCTTTGCTTCATCGCGTTGCACGCTGATGGTCCAGTCTTCGTACACATCGCCGTTGCTAACGCGTATTGTTCGGGGTGTGGTGAAGTCCAAGTGGTCGCCCTGCTTGATGCTGGCCGTTGCGCCAGCACTTAGTTGCAGCGAGGTCAACTGCATGTTCGTCACATCGTATGTTTGCGGAACGCGCACGGTGATGGTGCGTGTGGGCAGGTTGGTTGTGCCCTCGTAGTTGTCCAGTTTGATGGCCTGCACGTTGCATTCGCCTGCCAGTTGCAGGTCGCTAACGTTGCTGTCGCTGCACGCCGCGAAGGCAACGAGCGTGGCGAAGGCCATTATGAATTGTTTTATCAAGGTTTTCATCGTTACCAATCTCCTATGTTTTGTTTGTAATTGCCTTTCGAAGCGGCCACCTGCGCGTGCGGAATGGGCAGGTATTCGTTTTTGTTGGCGGTGAAATGTGCACCGTTATATATGGCGCAATCGTTGGCCTCTTCGGCGTAATACTTGTTTATCACCGTGGCAGCTTCGCCCCAACGCACGAGGTCGAAGAAGCGTTCGCTCTCCATTCCCATTTCCAGGCGGCGTTCCATCTTCACGATTTTCAGCGTTTGTGCTTGGTCGTAGGTGCCCGTGTATTGGCCAACGTTGAGCCTAACACCATATTGCGACTCATAATTTGCTATGGCTGCGGTGCTTTGTTTGGCCCTTCGGCGCAACTGATTTACCAGTGCCAGTGATTCTTGCAGATGCGTTCCGCCCAGCTGTGCCAAGGCTTCGGCACGCTCGAGAAGCACATCGGCATAGCGAAACACTATGCGGTTCATGGGTGTTCCCCACCACGAACCTTTAATAAGGTATCCGCTTTTGGGGTCTACGTTTTGCTTCAACGTTACGTAATAGCCGTAAAGGCCGTTCGAACGGCTCCATGTTGCAGAGCGGTCCATCATGAACTTGCGGTTGAACTCGTAGGGCAAGCCGGGCATTCCCACGGTGAGAAACAGTCGCGGGTCGGCATAATCGCGGCTCTTGTCGTAGTCTGTCTTGTTGAAATCGTCTATTCGGGGCAGCCCATTGTTGTCTGTCCGGTAGGCGTTCACGAGGTTTTGGCTGGGCTTGTAGAAGTCGCAACCGCCGTCGGTAACGCCTGGAATGTTGGGGACAATCAGTCCGTAGCTCCAGTTAAGGTTGCCATAAGTGGTGCCGTCGTTCATCGAATACTGCATGGCCCAAATGCTTTCGGGGCCGTTTTCGTATTGCGGCTCGGGCCGGAAGTTGTTGTGGAAGTCGCTTTCCAATGCAAATCCGCCGGCAGCATATATCTCGGGCGCGGTGTATTGCACCACCTTTTGCAGGTCTTCTGCAGAAATCGAGGTCACCTGGTTGGTGTTGGGGTCGTCTTGCCTGTAGGCCTTATAGAGGTAAACCTTGGCCAAGAATGCGGCGGCAGCGGCTTTCGAGGGTCGTCCCACTTCGGTTTGGCGCGCTGGAAGCACGTTATAGGCCTCTTCAAGGTCTTTGGCAATGAGTGCCCAACCCTCATCGTTGGTGTATTGTTGGTTGGAAAGGTTGTTATATTCTTCGCTTGTAAGGCTGGGATTGACCACGAAGGGGATGTTCTTGTACAGCCTTTTGAGCAAGAAATGGCCGTAGGCGCGGAGGAATTTCATTTCGGCCAGACGCTGTTCCTTGAGCGGATAGCTGGCGGCATCGGTTTGTTCGAGCAGGTCTATGGCCGTATTGACGCGCGAAATGCCGTTGTACAGCCGCTGCCACATGTCGCTGATGTTCCAGTTGGTGGTAAGTATGCCTTGCGACACCTCCAATTGGTGGAACACATCGCCGTCGCTGGTGCCGTTTCCGCCCTTATAGGCATCGTCGGAACGCACGTCGAAGTTCCACATGGAGAACGAAGAGTTGATGTCTTCGGCCGAAATCCAGATGGCATAGGCCGATATAACCAGCTTGTCCACGT